>CAZDTB010000331.1:0-5535 GCA_964508075.1 uncultured Planctomycetales bacterium | reverse complement strand
AGGTACCCGGTCATTCCGAAGTGCAACACCAACCAGCAGACGCCGTCCGTCTCGACGAAGAGGTATTTCCCTCGCCGGTCCGCGGCCCAAAAGGTCCTTCCCTCCAGCTCTCGCCTGAGCTTCTGAGCGGAGACGCCGGCCAGGACGCGCTTGCGGCGCACCTCAACCCGGGCGATCCGCCGGCACAGCGAGGTCGCCGTGAGGTACCGTCGGTAGATCTCAACATCCGGCCACTCCGGCATGGCAAGGCCCTTTCACAGACGCTTGCCCCGTTTCTATCATCTGACAAGAGTTTTGCAAAATGGAGATGTGGCTTATATCTTGGCAGGAATCGTTGGCTTGATTTCCTTGGAGAACTCTTGCAGGAGGATATCGTTAGCATGATTGCTACGACCATGGTTTTACTGGGCATTTGTGTGGCGGGGCCACAGGCGTTGCCGACCGTTACCGTCAGCACCGATGACGTCTCGATTGCCGAATCGTGCACGATCGTGATCCCGCCGGGGGCGGTGATTGAGGACACCAACGGCAACGGCGTGATTCAGATCGCCGCTTCGGATATCGAGGTCGCCTTCGCCGACGGGGCGGTCCTGCGCGGGGCGCTCAAAGGCCGGCGGCCGGACGAATACCAGGGGTTCGGCATCCGACTCGACGGCCACTCCAACGTCACCGTGCGCGGTGCTCGCATCAGCGGCTTCTGGTGTGGGATCTGGGCCACGAATGCCGACGAGCTGACGCTGGAGGCCGTGGATGCCTCCGACAATCGGCGGGCCCACCTGAAATCGACACCGACCGCCGAGGACGGCAGCGACTGGCTCTTCCCGCACAACAACGACAACAACGAATGGCTGAACAACTACGGTACGGCGATCTACGTGGAAGAGTCCAGCCGCCTGACGGTCCGTGAGTGCACGGTCCGCCACGGGCAGAACGCGCTGTGCCTCGACCGCGTGAACGACTCGAAGATCTACGACAACGACTTCTCGTTCAACTCCGCCTGGGGCATCGCGATGTGGCGCTCTAGCCGCAATGTGATTTCGCGCAACGCGATCGACTTGTGCGTCCGCGGCTACAGCCACGGGGTCTACAACCGCGGGCAGGACTCGGCCGGCATCCTGATGTTCGAGCAGAACAACGAGAACGTCATCGCCGAGAACTCGGCCACGCACGGCGGCGACAGCTTCTTCGGTTTCGCCGGGCGCGAGGCGCTCGGGGAGGTCGGCCAGCATCCGGATGAGTGGTACCAGGCCCGCGGCAACCGCGACAATCTGCTGATCAACAATGACTTCTCGTATGCCCCGGCGCACGGGATCGAAATGACCTTCTCCCACGGCAACCAGTTCATCGGCAACCGCATGGTCGGTAACGCGATCTGCGGCGTGTGGGGCGGCTATTCGCAGAACACGCTCATCGCCGGCAACGAATTCGCCGACAACGGTGAGATGGGCTACGGTCTCGAGCGTGGTGGCGTGAACATCGAGCACGGCCGGAGGAACCAGATCGTCAACAACACCTTCAGGAACAACAAGTGCGGCGTGCATCTGTGGTGGGACCCGGACGGCGGCTTCGCCGAGAAACCGTGGGCCAAGGTCAACGGGACCTCCTCAGTGGAGAACGTCATCGCGTCGAATGAGTTCATCCGCGACAGGCTCGCCTTCCACTTTCGACTGGCTCGCGACGAGGCGAACCCGGAGCTCGGCGCGAACGAGGTGACCATCGGCTACAACGATCTGCGCGACGTGGAGGAGGAGATCAAGGTCGAGGGAGACGTCGTGGTCATTCGCCGATTGAGCTACAAGCTTGAACCGGCTACGCCGCGGTATTCGGTCTATGGCCAGACGCGACCGGTGGGGGCCCGCCCGCACTTGCGCGGTCGTGAGAACATTGTCATGACCGAGTGGGGCCCGTGGGATCACGCCTCGCCGCTGATCCGGCTGGTGGAAGACACTGGTGCTTCAGTGACCTACGACCTGCACGAGATGCCCGCCGAGCCGAAAGTGAAGGTGGAGGGCGCGGCGGTGAAGGGAAGCATGGTCTCGCCCGCGGACGCCGGCCAGGCGCCCAGGTACACCATCAAGACCACCAAACCGGGCGCGCACGCATACCAGATGGTTGTCACCGCAGGAGATTTCAAGAAGGAGATCAAGGGGACGCTGATGTCGGCGATGTGGGACGCCACTTTCTTCAAATGGCCGGCCGACCTCAGGTTCTTCCCACCCCCGAACACTCCGCCGGAGCGGCAACCCAGCGCCGGGCAACTGCGCGAGGGTTTGAGCCAGTGGCGCGAGCTCGCCAACGAACCCGGGGCGATCCAGGCCCAGCTCAAGCAGCTAACGCTCAAGTACGGCGGCGGCGGGCCGAGCGACCTGAAGATTTCGGACAGGGTAACCGCCGCCAGGCTGGGCGGGAATCACTTCGGCATGATCGCCACGACGAAGCTGCCGTTGCCCGCCGGCAAGTGGACATTCACGACGACCAGCGACGACGGCGTGCGCGTGACGGTTGACGGCGAACCGGTCATCGAAAACTGGACCTGGCACGGCCCCACGCGCGACACCGGAACGTTCGAACTGCCGGAGGAGAAGACCGTCGAGATCGTCGTCGAGCATTTCGAGATCGACGGCTACGCCGTGCTGGAGCTCGAGATCGCGCCTGGCGAGTGAGAAAACGCATGATTCGTTCGAGCGCGTCGAACGGTCGTGTGGCATGGCCAAGCGCAGCGCGGCGATGGTTCTCGAATGACGAGCGGCATGCCCGCGCCTTTGGCTTGGGATTGGCACCTTTGACGCTTGGCCGCCCCGGCGGTATCCCTCTTGCCGTATGCGCTGGGGCCGCCAGGAGGACGACGACATGAACTATGCAATCAGCAGGGTCGAGGTCTGGTCGGGGGAGGTCCGGGATCGGCGCGGGGCGTTGGCCGGCATGCTTAAGCTTGTGCTCGAGGCCGGCGCCGACCTCGATTTCATCATCGCCCGCCCCTCGCCCGTGAAACCGGCGACGGGCATCCTCTATCTCGCGCCGCTCGAAGGCGAAGCTCAGCTCAACGCGGCCCAGGAGGCGGGGCTGCATCCATCCAGCCACATCGAGGCGCTGCGCGTCGAGGGGCCCGATCGGCCCGGCCTGGCCGAGCAGATCACCCGCGCGATCGCCGACGGCGGCATCAACGTCAGCGGCTTCACCGGAGGGCGCATGGCTGACCGCTGCGTGATCTACATCCGCTTCGAGCGCGCCGACGACCTCGAAAAAGCCCACGAGCTGCTCGAAGCCACACTGTAGGCTGGGCATCGCCCACCGAACGCTCAGCGCCTACTTGCTCCGAAAGCCGATCCGCCGCTTCCTCGGCCCCGCGGGCGGCGTCATGAGCTCGCGGATGGCGTCGAAGACGATCTTGAACTGCGCATCGTACTTCCGCTCCAACGCCGCCAGCTTTTTCCGCAGGATGTCGTGTGACGCAAGCATCTGCCGCAGGCGGACGAATGCGCGCATGATCTCGACATTCACTCCGATTGCCCGCTTGCTGTTGAGTACGCTCGAGAGCATCGCGACGCCCTGCTCGGTGAACGCGTACGGCGGATATCGTCGCCCGCCGCGGCCCGGCTTTGAGGTCACGGATTGTGACCTCAAGGGCAGGCCGGAGGACGGATCTGCGGATTGCACGCGCCCCGCCACTCCAATAGCGTTCCCGTCCTCCAAGAATCAAGGATGACGTAATCGTGCCCGCCTGCGGTTTGCGGAACCGCTGGCGTGTTCGGAACGTCTTGTCAAGTCACGAGTTGTGGCGGCCGTCTTTCAGCTGGTGACGGGGTTGGTGTGGCAGGCGACGACCGCCGCGTCATACTGCCAGAATCCAGAGAACTCACACATCTGCAAGCTGCCAGCAGCGGCCCATCACTGGTATGCCGTGTACCTTGTTCGTAGAATTGTGGCTCGCGAGCTCAAGTGCTCGGCGGCTGCCAAGCGAAGGGTTCATTGATGGCCAAGAAGACCAACAAGGCCTCTAGGAAGAAAACCGCCTCGCCGAGGAAGACGCCAACTGCCAAGCACCTGAAAGCTTCGACTGCCCGCAAGACGAAATCGTCGCCCCAGAAGGGCTTCTACAGCGAATACCTCGACGCTCAACTGAGCTTCGCGGACCTGGTCCAGGAGCGTAAGAGCCAACTTGCTCGAATCGCGGAGCTCCGCAGACGTGATGTTCTTGTCTACGCATCCGACGCTCGCAAGCACCGGCCGCCACAAGCCGATGCACGCATCGTTTACGAAGACCTCGTCCCAATCAACGACCAGCTTTCAGTCCTCTCGAAGAAGAGCGTTGACGTGATTCTTGAGACGACCGGAGGACTGGCTGAGGTCGCGGAAGACATTGTCAAGCTGCTTCGCACGAAGTTCAACCGCGTTGGCTTTATCATCCCGGGCCAAGCCAAGAGTGCTGGGACGATCATGGTGATGTCCGGAGACGATATTCTCATGGAACCAGCGTCGTCACTCGGACCGATCGATGCACAAATCACATGGCAAGGCAAGGTCTTCTCCGCTCACGCCTTGCTGGAAGGCCTGGAGAAAATCAAGCAAGACGTCGATAAAACGAACAAGCTCAACCGTGCGTACATCCCAATGCTCCAAAGCATCTCGCCCGGCGAGATTCAGGCGTGTGAGAACGCTCAGAACTTTTCAAAATCGCTCGTTTCAAAGTGGCTTCAGCGGTACAAGTTCAGCCGTTGGACAACCCATTCAGAAACCGGTCTACCCGTCACCCAGGACGAGAAGAAGAACCGGGCGATTGAAATCGCCGAAAAACTAAGCGACCACAGCCGCTGGCTTACCCACGGTCGGTCTCTCAAAACTGAACATCTGCGGGAGATGGGCTTGCGTATTATCGACTACTCGAAGAGAAAGGAACTCTGCGATGCCATTCGGCGGTATCATATCTTGCTGCAGATGACCTTCGGAAGCTCGGTCTATAAGCTCTTCGAGACTCCCACGTCGCAAATCATGCGGCACGTCGTCATCGGCCAGCCGAAAGCCGCAGCCCCCACCAAACTGGCTGGACCAGGGGTTTGCGAACTGGACATCGAATGTCAGCAGTGCCAGACGAAGACCAAGCTCCAAGCCAACCTGGGGCAGAAACGACCGATAAAGTCAGGCTTCACCCCATTTCCGAAGGACAATCGCTTCATCTGTCCCGGGTGCGGGGCTGAACACTCGGTTGCCGAGCTTCGTCGGGATATTGAGGGACAAACGAAGCTTCCGATTGTATAATCGGAGCACGATCATGAAGAGAACTCGAATGAGCACAGAAGCTGAAGCCACTTTCACGGTCATCTTCAGAAAGCTTGCGGAGTCGCAAGACACCGACGAGGCCCAGGAATCTAGGACCGTTGCGGCGGAAGCTGACGGGATGGAAGAGCTCAGACGGCTGGTCGAGGAAGCCACGACCCCCGATTGCTTCGAGTTCGCCACCAGCTAGAAGCAGCCACCACGCCGCCTAGCCCGCATTTCTCACAGGGGTAGTAGATAAAGGTCGTCTTCTGTGGCATA
>CAZDTB010000330.1:0-5569 GCA_964508075.1 uncultured Planctomycetales bacterium | reverse complement strand
GCCCCCGCGCAACATCGCCAGGGCGCACCCCAGTAGCAGCCCGGAACCGCCCATCACGATTGCCGTGCTGATCATCACCGCCTGCACCGTTTTCTTCGACAGCAGCGAGAATTGCAGGCCGACCATCGCGGCGATCGCGGCGAACGCCGTCATCATCAGCGGCACCATCACCAGCGCCTCGAAGGTCGTGACGTTCTTTCCGCCGCCGCGGAAGAAGTCCGCCATCACGAACAGCAGCAGCGTCACCGTCGGCACGCTGATCATCGGGACCACGAAGCTGACCAGGCCGCGCAACATGCCGGCGATGATGTACTTGCTGGTCAGCGGCGTGGTCAGCAGCAGCTCGATCGTCAGCGTTTCTTTTTCGCGGGTTAACGTGGTGGCGGCGGTGTTGGTCACGACCAGTAGGATCACGGCCAGCTCGATCCAGGTGAGTGCCATCAACCAGGTGCGTGTGAGGTCGGGCTGGGCTGGATCGAGCGCCCCCCAACCTTTCTCGTGCGCGATCAGCAGGATGATCCCCGCCAGGATGCCGCCGCCGATGAACACCCAGCGCATCGCGGAGCGTCCCGCGGCCGACGCCCGCGTGGCCGCCTCGCGCCAGGCGATCGGGTTCTTCCACACGCGGCGGGGCCTCTGGCGGCGTTCGCCGCTCGGATCGCCGCGCGTCACCGTTCCGGCCAGACGCGACCACCAGGTCAGCTCCCCTTCTTTTGCCCCGCGCCGCACGAAGAACAGGCTGAACAGTATCATCGCAACGGAGGCCAGGGCAGTGATGATTATGTAACCATACTGTGGATACGCCAGCAGCCGGGCCGATATCCGGCCGTAGTGCGCCACGTGTGAGAGCGGGGGCGCGGGCGTCTGCCCGGTCACGACCGACAGCGCCTGGAACGGGTGGATCGGCGCGAGCCAGCTCATGCGGCTGCCGGCAAACGGGATGTTGGCGTTGGTGACCGGGGCTTCCGGCAATTGGCCCCACGAGTTGAACCCGATCGCCCAGATCCCGAGCAGATAGACCGCCACGCCCAGGAAAAACGAGAAGATCGTTCGCCGGGTCCCGATCCGCGCGACGCTGATCATGATCGCCAGCGATCCGGTGACCAGCCCGGTACCCGCCGCCAGTCCGAAGCTCTCAAAGACCTCGCGCGCGGTCACTCCGCCGAAGAGCATCGTGATGCAGAAGATCGGCAACCCCGCCAGCAGCAAGGCCCACACGAAATAGAGTCGGCTGAACAGCGAACCGAGCACGATCTGCCCGTTCGACAGCGGCGTCGTGAGCAGGATGTGAAACGTGTTGGCGTCCTTCTCCTGTGTGATCGCCCCGGCGGTGAAGACCGGCGCGATGAAGCTCATCAGGAACAACTGGACCAGGCTGACCCACACGAACGTTCTCGTCGACTCTTTGGCCAGATTGACGAGCGAAGTGGCTCCCAGTACGTCAGTGCTCATCACGAGCATGACGATGAACAGCACCACCAGATAGACCACGCGGGCCCACATGTGGCGTGACCGCTTCCCCCCGGCGCTGACCACGCGCACGAGGATGGGGTTGGCCGGCAAGAGCCGCCAAAGCCACAATCCGATGTCTCGCAGGATTCCCATGATGCCTTAGCTGTCAGTTTTCAGATTTCAGTTTTCAGTTTTCAGGTCTTGGCATTCCGTGCTTTGTCGTCGCTGGGCCAACTTCGCTGCCCCTCGGGCAATTGACGCTCGTGCGCGCGTTCGAGTCCGTTCAGCATTCGTACGCACTCTTGATAGCGTTCGCGGAAGCGCGCGTATTCCTCCGCCGGCAGGTAACCCTTCAGTTGAGCGATGTACAGGTGGTGGATCGTCTCCAGGGCCTCCCCCCTTGCCCGGTTCACACCCTCGATTCGGTTCCGCACGTGCCGGTCACTCTGTTTCTCGGCAAGGTTGGCTGGGGCGCTGTTTGAAGACCGGCGCACCTGAGCAGCCAGTTCAAATCGTTCCTCCCGGGGCCAGACTCGCGCACGGGCGCAAACCTCGATATGCAGTTCGCACAGCCGCTGGTAGACCTGCAAATCCTCAACGCGCGTAACGGCCACCGGAGTCTCCTGCCGGCTGATCCTGAAAACTGAAAACCGAAAACTGAAAACTCACTGCACGATCCCCTTCGTCAGCCGCATGAACGCGGTCTCCAGGTTCACCTCCTCCTGCTTGATCTCACTGATGCGCAGGTCGTTCTGGATCATCGCCTGGGCGATGAATGAGAAATCGTTCGTGTCGTGCTCCAGGTTCAGCACGACCATCCCGTCGCGAAGCTGCGCCGACTCCACCCCCTTGAGCTGCGATAAAACCTGCCGAGCTTTCTCCTGATCATCCGGCGTGATCACGTGCAGCACGGCCCCGACGCGGGCCCGCCGCAGAGCCTCGGCGACCGTGCCCTGATAGACCATCTCGCCGCGTTCGAGGATGCCGATGCTGGTGCACAGGTCGGCCAGCTCGGGCAAGATGTGCGAGCTGATCAGGATGGTCTTGCCCATGCGGTGCAGCTCTTTGAGCAGGGCGCGGATCTCGATGCGGGCGCGCGGGTCGAGCCCGCTGGCCGGCTCGTCCAGGAAGAGGACCTTCGGATCGTGCAACAGCACGCGCGCGATGCTCAGCCGCTGCTTCATCCCGCGCGACAGCCCGTCGACCAGCGAATCGTGCTTGAAGCTCAGGTCGGTCAGTTCGAGCACGTCGCCGACGATCTGCGTGCGCTTCTTGCCGACGATGTTGTAGGCGCTCGCGAAGAACTCGAGGTATTCCTGCACCACCATGTCTTCGTAGGCCCCGAAGAAATCCGGGACGTAGCCGATCAGTGGGCGGATCCGGCGGCTTTCATAACCCACCACGTGCCCACACACGCGCGCCTCGCCCCAGGTCGGCTGGAGCAGCGTCGCCAGGATACGGATCGTGGTGGTCTTGCCGGCCCCGTTCGGGCCGATGTACCCGAAGCACTCACCTTCTTCGATGTTGAGGTGCAGGTTGTTCAGCGCGACGAGCTTGCCGTAACGCTTGGTCAGATTGATCGTCTGAACAATCACTCCACCGTCCCTCTTCACGGCCGCCCGACGTACTTGATCGGCATGCGCACGCGGTAGATGCTCCGACCTTCCTTGGTATCTTTCGGCCTGCCGTTCAGCTGCAACTTCGCCGGGCCGGGCTGGTCGGACAACAACAGCAGCACCGCCTGGCCGCGCGTCAGCCAGTGGGTCACATCCTGGTCGATCAGCCCGGCGGTGCCAATCGGCTGTCCGACTGTGTCGAACTTCTTCACATCGGAGTTGTGCAGATGCAGATTGCGCGTGCTGGCCAGCAGCGCCGCGGCGTGGCAGCGCTCGCCCGGCTTCGTCAACCGCACCGTGCCGAAGCTGTCCGCCCACTCGTCCACCTGCCGGTGCCGCAGCGTCAGCAGCATCGGTTCCCTGGTCGGGTCGGGCCGGGAACCGCTCTGCCAGCGGGCGTAATTCCGGTCGTATCTGGCGTATTCGTTATACGCGTCGTCTGCGCTGGTTCCCAAGCCGTCCACTCGCTGCCCGGGTTTCAGCGGCGGGATGGCCAGCGCGAGGACGTTGACCGCCGGCGGCACCGTCGCGCTTCCATAATAGTCCTTGAACTCGGTGCGCTGGTTCAACCCGGCGGCGCGATACGGCACGCCCCCGTCGCGCCCGCGCACGCGCGGGTCGATATACAGCAGGTAGCCCTCAATGAAATCCAGGTCGAGATCGTTCTGTAGCCAACTGTCGAGCGTGATCTTGCCGGTGTCGCGGTCAGCGGTCAGCCCGCCGCGAATCTGACCATCCAGGCTGCCGCTCCAGGACCCCTCGAACTGCTTGAGCGTGGCCCGCATCGGTGTGCCGACCAGCGTCGCCCGATTGGTGATGGCGGCGTAGCGCGCGGGCGTCGTATATTCGTCGGTCACCTCCGGCCCGGTCGCTAACCCACGCAGATAGCTATCCTCACCCGGCAGCGAGAGATCGACCCGCTGACGTCGGTTGCTCTTGTAGCCGAAGTAGGTGGTTGCCCGGGCCTGGTGTGAGTCGGCTTCGAGATCGACGAAGCTGTAGCTGTGCACCGTCCCGGTCACGCCCCGCGAGAGCCCGACTGCGCCGAGGCTGAGCACACTGGCCACGACCGCGAAAACCGCGAACGCGACCCAGCTCACATGCGTCAACGCGTGTCGCTTGAGCCACGTCCAGGCCCCCAGTGTCGCCAACAGAATATATGCCGCCACGAACGCGAACGCCGCCAGCAGCAGCGCACCGGCGGCCCGCTGAAACTCGATCTGCGCGATCAGCGGGTCGTACAGCCGCAGCAGCCCTCGGCCCATGAAGCCCTGCTCAGCTTCCTTGCGGTTGAACTCCTGCTCATTGGCATTCAGATCGAGCAGCTCGCCCCAGAAGGCGCGCCGCAGGCCGACGCGCCCCAGGTCGTGCAGCCGCGGAGCCGTTGCGATCACCCGTCCCGAGCCCACGCACCGCAGCGCGATCAGATCGACCACCCGATTGTCCGGCAAGCGGTCACGGAACGTGACCAGCGCGTCACGCGTCGGCGTGCCCACCGCGACCGAGACAGGCGCCTCGAACCCGCCCTCGGCCGTCGCATAGCGGCGCTCGAACGTGCTCAGCTCCCGCACTTCCACCGCCGGCTGAGTGAACTCCAGCGGCATGATCTCCGCCAGGACGCTCTTCTGGATCTGCGTTCCGGCTGGCCCGACGCCCACGACCAGTTGGCCGCCATTGCGGACCCACTTCACCAGGGCCGCCAGTTGGGCGATGCTCAGCGTGTCCGGATCGGGCTCGTCCCAGACCACGACATCGACCGCCTCGAGGCCCCACCAGCGGTCCGGCAGATCCCGTGCGGGGAGCGTGGCTACGCAGATCGAGCGGTAAAACTTGCGCTGACCCCAGGCCAGACCGAGATACTGCTCGGCCGAGCTGTTGACATGGTCCAGACCGGTCACACGTTTGGAACTGATGTCCAGAATCAGTTGCGTGTCGTTGGCGATCGCTTCGAACATCGGGGCGGTCATCTTGCTGATCAGCGCCCCGTCATCGCCGATGATGTCGATCGTCAGCGGCCCGCCGGCACTCTCCTTGAGCACGACGGCGTAACACCAGACTCGCCGGAGGCCGGCTTCGGGGGTGACGACCACGTGCGGCTCGACGTAGGCGACGCGATCGCCGTCCAGGTCCATCTGCTCGCAGCGCAGCTCAACCTCGTAGCTCTGGGTGCCCTGCCCGCTGAGCGTGACCAGGATCGGGAACCATTGTCCGTAGCGGACGACGTGGCGCGACGGCACCGCGGCCTGAAACCCGACCGAGACCACATCACCCTGGACCGGCTGGGCGTGGGTCGGGCTCGGCCCGGCGGCCAGGAGCAGCAGGGAGCCGACCGCCACCCCGAGACGACCGAACCGATCTGGTGCCGCGGGCTTGGATCTCTTCATGTCAACTACCCTACCGTCAATGGCCTTAAGTGCCATTATAGTTGACCTTGATTGTTCGAACCGCGCACTTGAATATTTGTGCCCGGCCCACTAATGTATACGCACCCGTATCGGCGG
>CAZDTB010000329.1:0-5586 GCA_964508075.1 uncultured Planctomycetales bacterium | reverse complement strand
ATCATCGACTTGGTCGCCAACCAAACTGCCTGGGACAACCCGCTGATCCAGGAACACCCCGGCTGGTTCTCGCGCGACGAGCGCGGCGAGATCCGCTCCCCACACGAGGACTGGACCGACGTTGCCCAGCTCGATTACCGCGGCCCTGAGCTTCGCCGCTACATGACCGAGCTGATGCTTTACTGGGTGCGTGAGGTCGGCGTGGACGGTTTCCGCTGTGACGTGGCGGGCTTGCTGCCGACCGATTTCTGGAACGCTGCGCGCAAGGAGTTGGATGCGGTCAAGCCGGTCATAATGCTGGCCGAGGCCGACCAGCCTGTTCAGCACCTACAGGCGTTCGACCTGACCTATGATTGGTGGACGTACCAGGCGTTCGGACGCCTACGCGCGGGGAAGCTGAAACCCGCGTCGATTGCCACGATCCTGGCAAACGAAGAGCTCGATTTTCCCAACCATAGCCTGCGTCTGCGCTTCTCCAGCAACCACGACCTCTGCGCCTGGCACAAGCCGGGCATGGAGCGCTACGGGCCTGCCGCTGCCCGGGCCGCCGCCGTCCTGACGTTTACTCTGCCCGGCGTGCCGCTGATCTACAACGGGCAGGAGGTCGCCAACCGGCGCAGGTTGCACTTGTTCGAGCGCACCCCAGTAGACTGGGAAGTTGATGACCACGCCATGAGAGCACTGTTCAGCGAACTGGCCCGCCTGCGCCGCACATGCCCCGCGCTCCGCCACGACGACGTGCAGTTCCTCGACCAACTCGCCGATGCAGGCGTGCTCGGCTATTGCCGCACGCAGCGCGACGAGGCAACGTACGCACTAATCAACTGCACGCTCGAACCGCGCCAGGTCGAGCTCGGCCAACTGCCGCAACCACCGTCGGTAACGTTGCTGAGCAGCTCACCTGTAGATCGGGCTAAGCCAATGCGGCGAGTCGGCCTGCCGCCTCTGGGCTATTGGATCGGGGCCGCGCATTGACCTGCTACCCGACCCATGGCGCCGGAATTGCGAGACTGTGGCCCGGCGAGTCGAGCACCAGGATTCTCGAGCCTACCTGCTCACCTCGATCGTCTGTTGCGATTCAAAATCGCGGCGAGTGATCACGCGGGACCGATACGTCTTCTCCCCGTTGGTCTCTCTGGCTGTGGTGTCGAAAACCACCAGGCTGTTGCGGTAGAAGAGCAACAGGTCTGAGCGGCCGAGCGCATCCTCGCTGTTGCCGTCATAGATCGTAATGGCAGCTCCAGAAGCGTCGGGGTGGTGCACGGTGCAGAGCACGGATTGGCCCGGCTGATCATACGTGACGCCCTCGATTTGGAAGCCGGGCTCGTGCCAGGTAATCGGGCAGTTCGTCCGGGCCAACAGGGCCTGCACCAGCTCGTTGCGAACCGCATCGCCGAGGATCAGGACGGACTGCTGCGCCAGCGCCTCGGCCGTAAGATCAGCAACCGCAAGCTCTGTGACGTCTCCCGCCTCTTTCTTGGCGCTGAAGCGGTCAATCACTGTCTGATGGAACTTCGATACTCCTTCGCGCGGCTTGACGATCAGGAGTTGCTTGCCGGCAAGCGTCGTCCCGGTGGTGGGCATGATCTCGTTGGGCGGCAGCCTGCGAAAGACGTGATAGTCGGGATCGAGGACTACCGACATCGGCGGCGCGTCGAGATAGAGTTGAACCGCAGCAACCGTCTCATCCATCGCCACGACTTCGTTGCTGGACGTACCGCCTTCGTAGACAAGACGCAGCGGCACCGCCAGCTCGAAGGCCGTCTTGCCCTGGTCGAGCGTCACTTTCAGCGTGTGGTTTTCGTCGTCCCAGATCGCGCTACGCAGACTAAGTTGCGGAGCGCCGCTGCCGCGGACCCACTCCCGGAAAAAGCGGTCGAGCTTCATGCCGCTCTGCTGCTCGAAAAGGGTCTGAAAAGTCTGCCAATTGGCGTACCTGCCCGTGTGCTCGGCCGTGAGCCGGCGCATGGCTGCCCAGAAGTTGTCCTGACCGATCTTGCGGGCCAGCATGTGAAACACCATGGCTCCCTTGGCGTAGCCGATCTCCCGGCCGGCTCCATCGTCGCGGCCGAACGTGTCCAGCGGCTTGTCGTCCTCCGGTTTGAGAATGCTGAAAGCACTGCACGCGTTGCGGCGGTACGTGCGGGCGCCTTGTTCGTCACCGTCGAGGACGTAGCCGTAATAGTTCGCCCCGTAGCTCGTGATCGCCTCGCACCAATTCCCATCGGCCGGATCGACGTAGATGCTGTTACCCCACCACGAGTGCAGCATTTCGTGGTCGAGGAAGCCGTGCCGCAGTGCCCGCGGGCCCATCTGGAACAGTCGGCGGTTGAGCAACGTGAACTCCGGAAAGGCAAAGCCGGAGCTGAAGAAGTTCTCGACGATGGTGAATTGCTCGAACGGGTACGGGCCGACCAGCGGCTGATAGCGGTCGAGGTAGCTCGCCGCGGCCTCGAGAAACATGTCGGTGTGTCTTTCGATGAGGCCTCGGGACTCCGCGTCCTCCGGCGGCGAGTAATGCAGCGCGAGGCGCAGATCGCCGGCTTGCCGCTCCTTGGCCCGGTGCGGGCCGCCAACCAGGGCCAGGCCGTCCAGCGGGTGCTTGCTGTTCCACACCAGTCGGCCGCTTTGCGCAGAAGATTGCTCGTCGAAGGCCGCGCCGGCGACCAGCTTCATGCCATCCACGTGGTCCACGGACAGGCGGTAGTCCGCCAATTCGCCCCGCGCCGGTTCCTGCGGGTCGCGGTGGAGCCGCGGGTACCACCCGCCGCCGGAATCGAGGTAGATCCCCTCGGTGGCCACGTGGGCGGCCATCAGTTGGTTGTGGATCTCGCCCGGCCGCTCTCCGGCCTGGACGTCCTGAATCAGTGCTCCGGCGTAGTCAAACGTCAGCGTGAACTGCTTGGGCACCGAGTCGAGCACCACGCTGTGGATCGCGAGCAGTGGCGCCGGATCGGATCCGTCAGGCACGCGCACCGTATGCCGGGTGACCTGCGGGCCGTCGCCAGTGACGCTCGCGACCTGGAGCGCGCGGTTCAAGGCAAACTCGATGGTCAGCGGACCCCGGCCGATGGCATGCGGCGGATCGCGGCGCAGAGTTACCATGGTCTGCCCCTCGAGCGCGTGCGTCTCGGGGTCGAGTTGCACGTGAATGTCATAGGCGGAGACCCGGACCGCACTGGTGCTTGTGCAGCCCCATGCGACTCCAAGAAGAGCGCAGGCCGCCAGCGTAACCAGAACAGGGCGCGGCGTACGGGACGTAGCGCGTCGTGGTGCTGCCATTTTTAATCTCCATTTCGAGGCGCGCGTGGCCACTCGCGGAAGTCGTCGGACCGATTATGCGACGAAGCCCAGATGCTCACAAGGCCGTGTGTAGGCGCCTGCGGCGTTCTGCACGAAGCTCGGGCACTATACGCGCAGCACTTCGGAAACGGCATAGCGCCCCGCGATCGTCAGGGGTTGTCCCGCGTCCAGAATTGCCCGGTAGGTCTGCAGGGCCACGTCGGGATGATTGTTTTGCTCGCTCAGGTGAGCCAGGGCGATCCACTTGTGCCGCCCGGCGCATAGCCGGACCAGCTCGGCGGACTCCTCGTTGGATAAATGGCCGCCGGGCCCGCGGATCCGGCGTTTGAGATCCGGCGGGTAGGGGCCTTCCTCGAGCATGAGGGGGTCGTAGTTGCTTTCGAGATAGGCGGCGTCGACGTTTTCGAGCTGCTCGGCCAACCCGTCGAAGGGGTGGCCCAGATCAGTGAAGATGCCGAGCCGCTTGCGCCCGCATTCGACCACGAACGTTACGCCGTCGGCGGCATCGTGCGCCGTGGAATGGGTATGCACGGTGACCGGCCCGAGCGAGAGTGATTCCCCGGCGTGGAAATGGCGGATGTCGTGAACTCTACCGAGTTGATCGCCGACAACACGCTGCGTTGTCTCGGTCACATAGATCGGTATGTCGAAGAGGCGCTGATAGATGCCCGCGCAGCGAACGTGGTCGGTGTGATCGTGCGTGATCAGCAGGGCGTCGACGGCGCGGATGTCGCGACCGTGCGACGCCATGCGCGACCGGGCCTGGCGACCGCTGATGCCGGCATCGAAAAGCAGGCCCACGCCATCGGCCTCGACATAGATCGAGTTGCCGTTCGAGCCGGATTGTAACGAAAACGTTTGCACGCTTTAGTACACTGTCCTACATCACTTGATGGGTGGCCCATGGCTTTAGCCGTGGGGGACGCGAATCGAAGTCCTATTCGTGTCCCCCACCTCTAAAGAGGTAGGCCACCCTTCGCATTATCTAACGTTCCACGTGTTGCAAAGCACCAAGTCAAACGTCCAGCAACCGATCCAATTCCTTCGTGACCTTTTCGGCCTGATCCTCCGGCAGTAGCGGCAGGTTCACGCGGACGTTGGCGGCGGCGGCCTGCATCGCCGCCTGAGCCAGGTGAATGCCGGCTTCGACATCCGAGCGCAGGTTCGGATTACCGATCGGCTCCAGCCGCCGCAGGTCACTGAGCACCTGTCGAGTGACGGCGGTGGTTTCGAGCGGGACGGCGGCGGCGAGGCCGGCCGTCTCCGCCAACCGCGCTTTCCGGCGCGGATCGGACTTGTCCATCTTGAACACGGCGCTGAGCTCGGCATAGGCGGCGGCGTCCTCATCGATCAGTTGCTTGAGCATCTCCGCCGCGCGAGTGAGGTGTGACGCGATCTGAGCGACCTGCGGCTCGACCTCCGCGAACTTTTTCCGCCCCAGGGTCAGTCCGCATACCATCCGTCCCAGTGACGCCGCCAACGCACCGGTCAGAGCGGCGACGGCGCCTCCGCCGGGGGTGGGCGCATCGGAGGCGAGCCGGTCCAGGAATTCGTCGATCGGTCGGCTGACGAGTGGTGATTCGGCCATTGCTACACTCCTGTTGCTCGCCGGGCTCGGACTTTGGCAGCACTATGCGCATAATACGGCGGTGCCGGCATCCGGCCAAACAGGAGCGCCCATGACCTTCGGCTTGCATCAGGACGAGATCGATCGGCGTTACATGCAGGAGGCGATCGAGCTGGCCCGCAAGGCGCTCGAGACCGAAGACGTGCCGATCGGGGCGCTCGTGGTTCACCGCGGCCGCGTCATCGGGCGCGGCTGCAACCAGCGCGAAAAGCTCCAGGACCCGACCGCGCACGCCGAAATGCTCGCGTTGACCGCGGCGGCGGAGTACATCGGGCATTGGCGGCTGGAAGACTGCACACTGTACGTGACGCTGGAGCCGTGCCCGATGTGCGCCGGAGCGCTGGTCCAAGCGCGGGTGAGCCGGCTCGTCTACGGCGCGGCGGACGGCAAAGCGGGGGCCTGCGGCTCGCTCTACGAGATCACGCAGGATCCGCGGCTCAACCATCAGGTCGAGACGATCGCGGGCGTGATGGCCGAGCAGTGTGCGGAGCTGCTCCAGGCGTTCTTCCGCCATCGTCGCGACCTGGGTGAGAAATAAGAGCGTCTAACAGTACCCCCCTCCCGCGTAGGGAGAGGCCAAGGGGAGGGTCAAAGCACCGGATGCCCGACCCCCTCCCGACCCTCCCCCAGAGAGGGGGAGGGGTTTTGATGGCGGC
>CAZDTB010000328.1:0-5594 GCA_964508075.1 uncultured Planctomycetales bacterium | reverse complement strand
GTGGTCGGCGATGGCGCGGGTGATGGCCTGGCGAATCCACCAGGTCGCGTACGTACTGAACTTGTAGCCGCGTCGATACTCGTACTTGTCCACCGCCCGCATCAGACCCGTGTTACCCTCCTGGATGATGTCCAGGAAGCTCAGCCCGCGGTTGCGGTACTTCTTGGCGATCGACACGACCAGCCGCAGGTTCCCGCCGGCCAGACGCCGCTTGGCCTCTTCATACTCGCCGAAGACCTTCTGCCCCTCGTCAACCCGATGGCGCAGGTCCTCGACGCTCTCGGTCACCAGGTCGGTCAGGCCGTCGATCTCCTCCTTGATCGCCTCCGCCTCTTCCGGCGGCAGCGACTTGCCACGCTTCTGCATCTCATCCGCGAGCGTCTCGAGCTTCGTGACCATCGAGCGCAGCTTGCGCATCATCGGCGTGATGCGACTGGTGCGCAGGGGAAGCTCTTCGAGCAGCGTGACAGCGCGGCGGCGACGCTGCGTGATTCGATTCTGGGCGGCGCGTCTGGCGGCCGCCGACGAGCGGCTCTCGCGCAGCAGATTCCAGTCCTTGCGGTTCAACTCGGCCAGCTTGCGGACGGTGGCCAGGTTGGTCGGCAGGCGCTTGATGATGGTGCCCTTGCCCATGCTCTCGTTGGTGGAGATCTTCATCGTGCGATCGAAAGGCATCCGCCCATCCGTGACCGCCTGCATCAGGTCGGCCGCCTGGTTCATGCAGAAGTCGTTTTCGAGGACTCGGCGGCGAAACGCCATGCGGGTGAGCTCGATCTTCTTGGCCAGTGCGATTTCTTCCTCGCGGGTCAGCAGCGGGATCTCACCCATTTGGGTGAGGTACATGCGCACGGGGTCGTCGATTCGCCGGGCGGTCGCCTCGGCCAGGTCGAGCTCGGTGACCTCTTCGAGCACCTCGCCCCCTTCGAGCCCGCTGGCGGCGCGTTTGCGGTCGGATTCGCGCAGCTTGTCGGCCTCGATCTCGTCGATCATCTGGAGCTTGTTCTGCTCGATGCGGTTGAGCACGCTTTCGAGCTTCTCGGGCGAGATGGCGTCGTCGGGCAGGGCTTCGTTCAGCTCCTCCCACGTCAGGTAACCTCGGTCCTTGCCCTGTTCGATCAGCTCGTTGACGCACTGCTCGATCGGGTCGATGTCAACGGTTGTCTTGGTAACTGTGGACATTCACGTTCTCCCTGGTGCCGGGAAGCCGCTCGAGGCTCGGCGTGGGTCCCACGGGGGACTCGCCGAAAGTCGCCGCTGCTTGTCGCGTTTCACGGCGCTTTCGGCTTCCCGACACGTCCGCGACACCGCGGTTGGGCACGATTTTTGGCCGGTGCCGCTCAGCGCGGCGCACTCCAACGCTGCGCGGCGCCCAGCAGGCCATGCTGGCGCCGGGCAACGTCGCGAAGCGACTCAAACGCCCGCTCTTGACCTTCCTTGCTCTGGCCGCTCTGGCGCAGGCGCCCGCGCAGGTCTTCCATCTCCAGAATCTCCAGTTCCGACATCAGGCGCTTGCTGACCGCCCGACACACGTCGGCATCACCGGTATCCCGAGTAGCCCGCTGACTTGCCCGGCCGATGAGCTCGCAGAGGACGGCGTCATCAGAGCTGCCGACGACGTCGGCCTTTACGTACGAGCCGCGCTGCTGCACGAGGTTCTCGAAGACGCCGTTGAGACGCCTCCAAGGCTCGCACAGGCGCGCCCCGGCTGCCAGGGGCTCCTGCAATTCCGCGAAGGACTCGGGCGTGGACAGCGCGAGCCCGAACAGCTCCTCAACAGCAGTCACGAGTCCGGCGGGCAAACCGCGGATCGCGACGTCGTACGCCGACATCTCCGAGGTGTCCCAGTTGGCGGACGAGCCCTCGCGTGCGATGGCGGCCTTGGTCTTGGCTAGCAGCTCGAAAACGGTTCCGGACGGCAGCGATAATAAGCCTGCCAGCCGATTGACCAACTGTGCCTGATCAACGGGATCGTTGATTCCCCCGCCCAACGTCACCCGAGCAACGAAACGCAAGAACGCCTCCACGGCATCCCGCTGCCCCTGTTGCCCACTATGTTGATACGCTTCTACCGTCCGGTTCCACCTGAATTCTAGCGCGCCTATGGCTGATTGCAACAAGGACTTAAACGCCTCCGGGCCTCGTTTGATGACGAAATCAGCCGGGTCTTGCCCGTCTTCCATAACGGCGACGACGACTTCCACGCGGTGGCGCAGGGCGGTCTCGACGGCCCGATCGGCGGCCCGCAGGCCCGCTTCGTCGCTGTCGAAGCACAGCGCGATGCGGTCCGATAACGGCGAGAGCAGCTTCGCATGTGTGTCCGTCAACGCCGTCCCTAACGTTGCCACCACGTTCTCGATGCCCGCTTGGCTAAGCAGTACGGCGTCCGTGTACCCCTCGACGACCACGACTTCCCGCGTTGCGGTGATCGATTTCCGGGCCAAGTCCAGCCCGTAGAGAATCCGGGACTTGCTGAATAACGGCGTCTCGGGAGAGTTAAGATACTTCGCCGGATCGTCGCCCAGCGTTCGCCCGCCGAACGCCACACAGCGGCCGGCAGCATCGCTGATTGGAAAGATCAAGCGATTCCGAAATCGGTCGTACGTCTTGTTTTTTTCGTTGGTTGTGATCAGTCCAGCCTGCCGCAACACGTCCCGGGGGATTCCCGCCTGCGTGGCATGTGACAGCAGATCATCCCATGTGTCGGCGGCGTGCCCGAGCCCGAAGCGGACGATCGTCTGCTCGCTTACTCCGCGTCGCCGAACGTACTCTGCCGCCCGCTTGCCATCGGCCGTCTCGCGTAGGTTGCGCTGAAAGCGCCCCCGTGCCCAGGTGAGCGCGCGGCGGATTTGCTCGCGCAGCGCCGCCGACGAATCGTCAGCAGCGGGCTGGCGCATCTCGATCCCGATTCGGCGAGCAAGGATGCCAAGGGCCTCCCTGAAGTCCACGCGCTGCGACAGTTGGACGAATTTGATCACGTCGCCCCCGGCACCGCACGACCAGCACTTGAAGATGTGCTTGCGCGGGCTGACCGACAGCGAGGGTCGATGGTCGTCATGGAACGGGCACAACCCGACGTACTCGTGGCCCTTACGCGTCAAAGCAACACGTTCTCCGACGAGCTCGACGATGTCCACAGACTCTAAGATTCGTTCTTTTAAGGAGTTATGCATCCGTATGGGGTCGGATAGGCACGAAAGAAGACGGCCGGAACGACTCACGCCGTCAGCTAGACTGTCTCGCTCAACCTCGCCCGCTCTAGGTATTAACTTAACTATAGCTCCACTTTGCCGCGCAGGCAAATATTCGCGGACTTTTCTCGCTTCGTGACAGGTTATTAACTGTTTGTCAAAGCGTTGGTTAGCGTATCGCTGCACCCCCGGTAGCGCCCCGGGAGAGGTTGCCCCAGCCGGCGCGATGGCTTGCGGGCCGGGAGCGTTCTTGGCACGATGAGCGCTACGCCGGGCCTGCGTGGGCGCGCTTCAGCGAAGGCCCGGCACCGTCGAAATGCCAAAGGGAGACTAGTGTGTCAGTGCTTGAGCAAATCGCGAATTCGATCATCGAGTACGACGAGCGGGGCGTCCCCCAACTGATCGAACAGGCACTCTCGGAGGGCATCGCGGCCGGGCGAATCCTGGAGGAGGGTCTTCTGACCGGGATGACGGAGGTCGGTCGCCGCTTTCGCGACGGGGAGTACTTCATCCCAGAGGTTCTCGTGGCCGCCGAAGCCATGAAGGCCGGCACGGCAATCCTCAAGCCGCACCTGGTCAGCCAAGGCGTCAAGGCTGCCGCCACCGCGGTGGTCGGAACGGTGAGGGGTGACCTGCACGACATCGGCAAGAACCTGGTTGTGACCATGCTGGAAGGCGCCGGCTTCGAGGTGATCGACCTTGGCGTGGACGTGGCGGCGGAGAAGTTCGTCGAGGCCTGCCGCCAGCGCCCCGTGCAGCTCGTCGGGCTGAGCGCGCTGCTGACAACGACGATGCCGGCGATGGAGACAATCGTCAAGCAAGTGCGTGAGCAGGTCCAGCCGACGCCTGTGGTGCTGGTCGGTGGCGCCCCGCTGACCGAGACGTATGCCCGGCAGATCGGGGCCGATGGCTACGGTCGCGACGCTGCCAGCGGCGCCGAGCTGGCAAAGGAGTTTTGCCTCAAGAAGGTCTCCTAGTCGGGCAAGACGGGGTATCCATCGTGCCAGCGCGTCCCATATCTCGACTGTGTGTTTTCTGCGGCTCAAAACATGGAATTCGGCCGGAGTTCGCCGCCGCCGCTCGCGAGCTTGGCGTCCTGCTCGCGGAGGAGGGCATTACGCTGGTCTATGGTGGCGGGCGCGTGGGGCTGATGGGCGTGATGGCCGACGCCGTTTTGGAGAAGGGGGGTGACGTGATCGGCGTGATCCCGCACGCCCTGGACACGAAAGAGCTGGCTCATACCGGGCTGAGCGAGATGCACGTCGTCGACACGATGCACGAGCGCAAAGCCCTGATGGCCGACCTGGCGGACGGATTCATCTCGCTACCCGGCGGTCTCGGCACCTTTGACGAGTCGTTCGAGGTCGTCACTTGGGCGCAGCTCGGCATTCACGCCAAACCCTGCGGCCTGCTGAACGTCGTCGGCTATTTCGACAAGCTGATCGAATTCCTCGACCACGCCGTCGAAGCACAATTCATCAAGCCGCAGCACCGCGACCTGATTCTGGTCGACGGCGACCAGCGTCGGCTGCTCGAACGGATGCGAGCATTCAGCTCGCCGGTGACCGAGAAGTGGATCCGTCAGGAGAACCGCTGATTCCGCCGTCCCAAAGGCGAGTCTGCCCTGCGCGAGAACGAGGCGATGTGCAGGGGGGGCCAACGCTACCTGCAAATCCACGTGTGACCGAACACTAGTGCGTCTCCGGCCGGCTGTTGACGTACTCGATCCAGAATGACGTCATGTGCTCGCAGACGTCGGGGCCGAAGTACTCGCGCGTGATGCGGTCCGTCTGCGTGCCGTCGTCCGCGGCTAGGTCGCGGAGGTAGTTCCGCAGACGCTCGCGGCCGGTTTGATCGGACAGCAGCGTGTGCACGAGCGTATAGGCCTGGCTGTAATGCAGGCTGCTCATGGTCACGTTTTCGAAGCGCGAGACCTTGACCGGCAGACCGCTGTAGAACTGCCGGCGGCCGGCGTTGACGATGTCCCACAGCGGTAGGGCCTGGCCCTTCTGGATCAGCTTGCGCGTCAGTTGCCAGCGGATCGCCGGCGGTTGCCTGAACGTCAGCCCGCCGCTCGTCGCCCGGGCGTAGCCGTAGTGCACCGCCAAGCCCTCGTCGAGCCAGACCGGCGGATTCTTGACGTAGCGGTGCATGAACTGGTGGAACGCCTCGTGGAACAGGACCTCGGTGGTGTCGTCGAAGTTGCCCTGGTCCTGGATCAGCAGCAGCTTGCACAACGGGATATACATCCCGATCGAATGCTCGGCACCGCCCAGAAATGCCTGGCCGAACGCGTCGTATTCCTGTCGATTGTTGAAAATGATGACCGGAAAGCGACCCTGCTCGTCTTCCTGGTCCATCGTGCGCGGCTCTTCGTCAGTATCGCGGCCAGCACGCCGGGACGAC
>CAZDTB010000327.1:0-5600 GCA_964508075.1 uncultured Planctomycetales bacterium | reverse complement strand
GTTCCAGCGTCACAATGTTGCTGCTGTTGGGATGCGGCCAACCCGCAAGCCGGTCCTTCATTACGGGCCAGCCATCGCATCCGCGGGCGTTTCAGAGCGGGTGTAACCCCGAGTATGCGTTGGCGGCGACTTTGCAAGGCGCCGGCGGAGCGTGGTATCACGTGCCATCGCATGCTGTGTCCGAGAGCGTCTGGTCAGCGCTCTGGGATCATACCGCCCTGACGCCGGCGCTGCGCACGCCGTCGGAATCGCTCATGCAGGCGCTGCTTCGGAAGATGGACATCTTGGCGGACAACATCGCCAATGCCGAGACGGTCGGCTTCAAGCGCACGCGCGTGTTCATCGAGAGCCAAGCAACAGAAACTAATGATGCAATCGCGGAGGAAGGGAGCGGGCTGCCCATTCCGTTCGAGGGTGTGCCGGTCGCAGGTAGTCGTGCGATGGTCCGCACCGAGATTGCGTTTGATCAGGGTAGCACACTGCAGGCCAGCAACCTCGATGTCATGATCCAGGGGGACGGGTTCTTCCAGGTAAGGCTGCCGGACGAGCAGATCGGCTACACCCGAGGCGGCCATCTCGTGCGGACCGCCGACGGCTTGATCACCTTGGCCGGCACGGCGGAGCTTCGACTGGTGGATGCCCTGGTGATACCCGAGTGGATGCCGACCAACAGTGTGTCGATAGGCAGCAACGGTGAGGTGTCGGCCCTTGATGAGGATGGTCAGATTCAGGTCCTCGGCCAACTGCGGTTGGCCCGTTTTCCGAACCAGTCAGGACTTAGGCGGTATGCCGCGAATGTCCTCGTGCCCACGGATGCGTCCGGCGTTCCAGTCGTCGGTGTGCCGGGTGAAGACGGTCTCGGCCTGCTCATTCCCGGGCATCTCGAGCGGAGCAACGCCGACTTCGTCTCAGAATTGCTGGAGTTGAGGACAACACGCCAACGCTTTGATGCGACACTGGTGTTGCTCCAGCTGGCTGCGGCTGGACCGTCCGCAGGTCGCACGCAAGCTGAGTAGTCCGGTCCGCCATGACCGGCACCGATTCGCGGATGCCACCCTCAGCCTCGCCCGTCAATCGTAGCGAACCGGGACTGGTCCCTCTCAGGCTCCGTAGTTCGAGAGCAGGATTGCCAGGTCGGACAGATCGGTGTCGCCGTCGCCGTCGAGGTCGCCACCGTCGTCGATGCCGTAGGAGGCCAGCAGGATGGCGAGGTCACTGAGGTCGACGTCGCCGTCGCCGTCGAGGTCGCCGAGCGGCCCGCAGGCTTCGACGTCAATCCGGCTGACCCAGGTTCGCCAGCCGGCCTCCCTGTATTCGTGGTGCGCCCAGAACGTGCGCGCGTCGACCGGATCGGGCTCGATCTCGCTGTAGTCTCCCCAGCGTCCGCTGGTGTCCGGGGAGGTGCTGGACTGCTGGATCACGTCGGTGCGGAACGTGCCCAGCGGGTCGCACGCCAGCCGATAGGCCGTGCCCATCGAGATGTACTCGCTGGGCGAGCAGCGTGAGAAGGTCATGGCGGCGTTGCCGAGGTCGTCGACGGTGATCGAACCGAAGAAGGTTCGCACGGTTCCGCCGGGGTCGATCTCGCCGGATTGCACCAGTTGGGGCTGTTGCGCGGAGAGTGGCCAGCCGTTCATCGTGACCTCGTACCAGCGGGCCCGGACGCGGCTGGAATTGACGTGGTGGGTTGCCCACAGCGAGCCGTTGCGGTAGGCCACGCTCCAAAAGCGAGCGTCGAACGTCTCCGGGCGGGTGCTGGTGCCGGCTTGCGGCGGATTCTCGGGGTAGGTGTAGGCCGGCACCGTCAGCGACGTAGTAACGATGGTGGGGAGGCTCAGACCGTTACGCAGCGCGATCAGGCGCACGGTGGTATCGCCGAACCAGCCCTCGCCGTGCTCGATCATGTAGAGCAGGCCGGAGTCGTCGGTAACCGGGGGAATACCCGCCGACTGCGTCGTGGTCGAGAGCGTCAGCGAATTCGTCACGGCCGGCGGGTTGCCGACCAGCAGTGAGGCCTTGTCAAAGACGTAGATCGGGTAATTCGCCCCCATGCCGAATCCGTCGCCGGTGATGTAGACCGCGTTCTGATCGACGTCGATATTCGGCGAGTCAAACAGGTCTCCCGCCAACGCGGTCGTGTCGAAGCGGTATTTGTACCAGGTTCCGTTGGGGTCGGAATCGTCCGAGACGGCGACGAGCACGTACGAATGGCTGCTGCCCGGCGGGGCGTAGGCCTCGGCCGCCATCGCGAAGAACCGCCCACTCAATTCGTCGTAGAGCACCTCGGGGTCGAAGACGAAGCCCGACGCGCCCACGCTGCCCCAGAAGCCGTAGGAGTCCTCAATCTCGTCCTGGAACGTCTGGTTGCCGTCCTTGGTGAAAAACGCGATGGCGCCGTTGGTCATCACCACGATGTGCTCCGGGCCGACTGCCAGGTGGGGATCGGGCGGCGTCCAACCGGTATTGAAGATCGCGGTGAAGCCGAAGCCGTCGCGGCCGCGGCGAATCTCGCGCTCGCCGTGCTCGATGTCCGCCGGGTTAAACGTCGGCGGGCGGTGGGGCTCGGCGATTGACGATTGACGATTGGGGATTGACGATTGACCGCCAGCGATCGAGGCGGGTGCAGTCAGCGTCGCCGGCTTCATATCTTTTGTGACGCCTTGCGGGTCTCCGGCCAGTTGCAGCGGTTGCGGCGTGAGGAGCGTGACGTTGACGCTGGATTTGTCGCCTAGGCCGGCGTCGCCGTTCCATACGCAGATCAACTCGTCGCTCGGGCTGAAAGCCAGACGGCGGGTACTGATGGCGCCGCGCAGGGCCTGCTTGCCGTTCCCGTGCTGGTTGATGCGGAACTCGCGGCCGAGCCGCGTGCCGTCGGGGGCGAAGAGCTGCCCGAAGATGCCGGACTCGTTCTCGTCGCCACTGTTCCACGCGACGACGAAACGGCCGTCGCCGGCGCCGGCGACGGCGGCGGCAGTCTGCGGACCGGTCCGCGTCGTGTTGACCACGACCGGATCGCCGAGCGGTTTGCCGCCGAAGTCAAACCGCCGCGCGAGTACCCCGTAATCGTCCCCATCGCTCTCCGCATCGAGCCAGCTCACCACGTATCCACGGGGTGTGGCGGCGATGACCGGCTCGATCTGACTGTTCTTTGGTGCACCGCTGACGAGAACCTCCTCGCCTAGGCGCTTCGCATCGGGCGCGAAACGCTGCATGTATATGCCGGCGGGCCGATTCGCCTGGTTGAAGACCGAATACGCGATCGCGAACTGGCCGTCCGGCGAAAAGGCGGCGGCGGCGGCGCGAACGTTAGTCGTGGCGTGCGGTCGAACCGCGAACTCCGAACCGAGCGGACTGCCGCCGGCGCCCAACAGCCGCGCCCGCAGCGTCTGGGCCTCCCCGGCCGCCGCGCTCGAGCTCCAGACCACCAGGGCTTGTCCGCCCGGGCCGGCTGCCACCACCGGTTCGGTCTGATGCCCGCGCCAACGTTCATTGACCAGTACCTCCGCCCCCCCCCGAAACTCCCCGTCAAACCGCCGCGCGATGATCGCTCCGGCGTGCCCGTCCTGTCCGTGCGACTGCCAGACAATCCAGGCGTTACCGTCGGCGTCGGTTGCGATGTCGGGGCCCATTTGGTGTGACTCGGTCCACAGGTTCACCTGGGTCTCGCTACCGAGTGCGACACCAGTCGGCGAAAACCGTTGGGCGTAGATGCCGTAGCGCCCCCCCTGCTGGCGCCGGCTCGACCAGACGACGGTGATACTGCCGTCGGCGTCGACGTCCAGGGCGGCCTCGCTTTGCGCGCTGGGCGTAAACGTGCTGGCGCGAAACTCGTATCGGCAGTACTCGCGATCGCCGACGGATACGCCGTCCATTGCTAGTGCCTGCGTCGTCACAACCAGAGTCGTCAGGCAACCGAGCGCTCTGAGCATCGCGGTCATGTCATACTCCTTATCTGCTGAGCTCGCCTATGCGGGGAGGGTACTGCCGGACGCACTCCCGCCGATCCGACGGATCGCGCGTCCGGTCCCTGATCCGGCCGTCTGTCAAGTTCCATGTATACCCGATTACACGGCGCCGATTCAAGGGAAAGCCTCTCCGAGTTTTACGTGTCGTGCGCGAAACTCCTGGCGCCGCGCAAACTGAAGTCCGCGGCTCTTTGAGCGCGTTAGGCGCCGGGTGCCACTGGCAGCTTGCTTGCCACTGCCCGGCAAACACGGGCGGGCAAGCCGCCCGTGCCACCCGACTTGTTTTGAAACTGCCCCAGGCGGCGCCGACCGGAAGCTTGCGTGCGGCCGGGTGGTGATCCGGGCATCTCCGACACGTCAGCCTCGCGCTTGGCGCCCGGACTGTAAACCATTCCCGCCCCGAACCGGGAAGCTCGTTACAAGCTGTTGCGGCGTTTATAGTTGCGGCTGCCCCTGCGCAGGATACACTTGTGGACAGCCGCGACTGGTGTACCTGGTACGAGTTCTAAGCTACTGGTCGAGACCAGCCGATGGCCCCGGCGAGTGCATGACAATGGAAACGGAATGTCCACGCTGTCACACAGTTAATCGCGAGGTAGCCCACTTCTGCGCACGATGCGGACTCTCGCTCGAGGTCGGCGTGGACGGGTCGCGCCGGGCCGGGCAAGTCCGGCATCCCCGGCCGGTCACCGTACCGGACCAGTGCCTGCCCGGTGAGGGGGCAGCCGATCTCTATTACCGCACCGAATCGTCGCTCGGCGGCCAGACGCTGATCGCCACCGAGGGCATCAACGTGGTCATCTTCAACAGCGGCTATCCCCTGCGCGAAGTCGTGCTGGAAGTGCGCGGCGAAGGTGACGGCGGCCGCGAGCTGTTCACCGTGGAGCGCACGCTGGACGAGCTGCCGCAAGGAAAGGACGTCGCGGTCGAGATTCCTTCGTACGAACTGCCGGCTCCGCTGCGCTCACTGACGGTCACGCTGCTTTCGGCGGAGTTCGGCTGGCAAGCGTGATTTGGATTGCGGATTGCTGATTCAAGGCAATCCTACCTGCGAAAGGAGATGCGCTATGACCGGCGGGATTATTGCGTTAGTGATTCTGGGAGTCTTGTTCCTGATCGTCGTGTTCAGCGGGCTGTTTACGGTGGCCCAGCAGACGCGGGCGATCGTGGAGCGGTTCGGCAAGTTCCAGAAGGTCGCCGGCCCGGGCCTGAACTTCAAGATTCCGCTGATCGACAGCATTTCCGGGCGGATCACGCACCGGGTGCGCGAGCTGGAGATCACGGTCGAGTCGAAGACGAAGGATGACGTTTTTGTCGATGTGCTGATCGCGGTGCAGTTCTTCGTGCGTGAGAGCGACGACGCCGTCCGGGCCGCGCACTACAAGCTGATGAACCCCCAGCAGCAGATCAGCTCCTATGTCTTTGACACGGTTCGCGCCCAGGTGCCGGAGATGCTCATCGACCACGTTTTCTCCGAGAAAGACAAGATCGCGGACAAAGTCAGAGAGCGCTTGCAGGACATCATGGAGGAGTTCGGCTACACGATCATGCAGGCGCTGGTGAACGACATCCAGCCCGATGCCGAAGTCAAAAAGGCGATGAACAAGGTCAACGCCAGCGCCCGGCTCAAGGAGG
>CAZDTB010000326.1:0-5610 GCA_964508075.1 uncultured Planctomycetales bacterium | reverse complement strand
ACGCCGGCCAACCGGGCCGAGGACGGCCCGGCTCTGCTGGCGATCGCGCAGGAATTAATCCAGACGGGTATAATTAGAGCGCGAAGCGCAAGCGCGGGTCTCGGCCGTGCCGGTGCAACGGCAGCAGGGACCTCGCTCGCTTCTGGGCTCGGTTGTTGGCGCGCGATTGCGCGCTGGTTTCGTCACGAGAAGTGGAACACCCCGCGAGCTGAGGCGCACGGCTCATTGTGTTTCACAGTCAGGGAACTGGGAAAGGCTACTCGTCCGCGCGGTTGCTTTCGCCGCTGTCCCACGCGACCCGCGGGGCGTCACCCCACAAGCCGTCCAGGTCGTAGTAATCACGGTGCTCGGCGTCGAAGAGGTGGATCACGACGTCGACGTAATCCGCCAAAACCCAGCTGGCCGAGCGCGTGTCCGCGATGTTGAACGGTCGGCGATCGACGGCCTTGGCATGGGCGGCGATATGATCGAGAACGGCGTGCATCTGGCGATCCGACGTGCCGGTGCCGATCACGAAAAAATCGGTCAGCCCGCTCAGCCCGCGCAGATCCAGCACCGCGACATCTTCGGTCTTGTCGGCGGCCGCGATACGCGCGACCGCCGCGGCGAAGTCGAGGGCGTCGTCAGCCGCCGGCGCGGAAGCGGCTGCGTCCGGAGTGTTCTTGGGGTCAGGCATTGTCACGATTCTACGCGATTGGCGAAGCCGAAAGCATCGCGCAACGCGAATTTTCGAGTCGCGGGTCTTCAGCTCACGCGCCGACAACCGAACCCGAAGCGCAAGCGCGGGCCTTGCTTCCGTTGCACCAGCACGGCCGAAACCCGCGCTTGCCCTTCGGGCTCTGATTACGCGACGCGTTTCAGCGCCTGGTGGTATAGATATCGTGAAATCCGGCCGGCACCGAGCGGCGGTAATCAGCCCCCCAGACCAAGCGCGGCTCCAATGATCGGGGCGAACTTCACGATCAAGCCGGCGAAGACCACGCTGACCATGCTCATCAGCTTGATCAGGATGTTGAGGCTGGGACCGGAGGTGTCCTTGAACGGGTCGCCGACCGTGTCGCCGACCACGCCGGCCTTGTGATCCTCGGAGCCCTTGCCATAGATGATTTGGTCCGGCCGGCCGGCGTTGACCGCCAGCTCCGCCCGGGCCATCAGCTCATTGCGAATGCTGGGCGGGAGCTTCTCCTGGACATCCCGATCCTCGACAATTTCCTTGGCGGTGACCCGGCCGAAAGTCTCGATCAGCTTCTTGGCGTTGTCCCAGGCACCGCCGGCGTTGGCCATGAAAATCGCCAGGGCAAACCCGCTGGTCAGGCCCCCGGCCAGCAGGCCCATCACCCCCGGGACCCCAAGCACCAGACCGACTATGACCGGAAGCGCGATCGCCAGCATCGCCGGCACGATCATCTCCTTCTGAGCACCGGCGGTGGAGATGGCCACGCAGTTGGCGTAGTCCGGGTACTCGTGGTTGTCGACGTTGACCTTCATGGGCCAGTTGTCGGGGTTCTGGACGAACTCCTCGTCCTTGCCCTCGTTGCGCAGGAACTGCCGGAACTTCTCGAACTGGCGGCGGCACTCGACGATCATGGCGTTGGCCGCCCGTCCGACCGCCTTCATCGTCAGCGAGCAGAACAGGAAGGCCAGCAGCACGCCGGAGAACAGACCGCACAGGACCTTGGGGTTCATCAGCGTGACGTTGTAGAAGGCCATGAACTGGGCCAGCGACGCTCGGCGGGAAGGCACCAGGTCAATCGTGTGATCGCTCCCGATCACGGTGGATTTGCGGATGTAGCCGTCGTCTTTGGTACTCGCAGGGCCCAGCCTGACCTTCGTCTCGCCGATCGTGAGGTTCTCTTTGACCTCGAGCGTGACGTTGAGAGCCATGAACCCTTCAAAATCCTCGGTGGCTTTGCCGTCATGGATGTGCGCGCCGAACTTGCCATAGCCCATGTACACCGCCTCATCCGGGTTGGCCTGTTCATAGACCGCGACGACCTGATCGCGGGCCTGATAGAGCTGGCCGAAGCGGACCTCCTCGATGTAGGCGGCCAGCAGGGCCAATGCGGTCAGAGCCGCCGACCCGATCGCGAAGCCCTTGCCCGTCGCGGCGGTGGTGTTGCCCAAAGCGTCGAGAGCGTCGGTGCGCTGGCGGACGTATGGCTCCTGCTTGGTCATCTCGGCGTTTCCGCCGGCGTTGTCGGCGATTGGGCCGTAGGCGTCGGTGGCCAGCGTAATCCCCAGCGTCGCCAGCATGCCCACCGCCGCAAAGCCCACGCCGTAGAGCCCCAGCATGAACTCGTCCCCGCCGCCGGCGAACGTGTACGCCAGCAGAATCGCGATAATGATCGTCCCCAGCGCGGCCCAGGTGCTCTTCATACCTTCGGCTATCCCGGCAATGATAATTGTTGCCGGCCCGGTGATGGCCTGGGCGCTGATCGCCTTGGTGGGTTTGTAGTCGTAGCTGGTGTAATACTCGGTCGAGTACCCGATGATCAGGCCCCCGCCCAGCCCGGCAAGGATGCTGCCCCAGATGCCATACCAGTTTACTCCCTCCACCCCACCCAGAAGCAGCCAGCAGACGATCCCGGCGGCGACGGCGATCATCGCACTGCTGCCCCAGATACCCTTGTTGAGGGCCCGCATCAGGACGGCCATGGTCGCCTTCTCTTCGCTTTTGACCAGGTAGATGCCGGCGATTGAAAGCAGGATGCCCACGCCGGCGAGAACCATCGGCGCCGCCAGGAAGCGGATGGCGGCGTAGGCGCCGTCTTCGCTGATCTCGGAACCGAAGAGCGCGGCCGCCGCGGCGACGCCGAGCGCTGCCGTCGCGAGGATCGAGCCGCAATATGATTCGTACAGGTCGGCGCCCATGCCGGCGACGTCACCGACGTTGTCGCCGACGTTGTCCGCGATGGTGGCGGGGTTGCGCGGGTCATCCTCGGGGATGCCGGCTTCGACCTTGCCGACCAGGTCGGCACCGACGTCGGCGGCCTTGGTGAAGATCCCGCCGCCGACCCGCGCGAACAGCGCCTGCGTCGAAGCCCCCATGCCGAAGGTCAGCATGATGACGGTGATCGTCGAGAGGTGCAGCTCCGGCAGGCCCACCGCCGGGAAGATCTTGTAAAGCACGAAGAACCACCCGGTGATGTCGATCAGGGCGAAGCCGACCACCACCAGCCCCATGACCGCGCCGGCTCGAAACGCGACCGTCAGGCCGTCGTTGAGGCTCTTGCGCGCACCGGCGGCGGTCCGGTTGCTGGCCATCGTCGCCGTGCGCATGCCCAGGAACCCGCACAGCCCGCTGAAAAACCCGCCGGTCAGAAACGCGAACCAGACAATCTCGTTCTGCACCTTGAGGTAGTAGCCCATGAAGGCCAGGATCGCCGCCAGCACGATGAACACGAGCGTCACGACCGAGTACTGGCGTTTGAGGTAGGCCAGCGCCCCTTTGGTGACGTGGCCGGCGATTTCGATCATCTCGGGGTCGCCTTGGTCGGCGGCCTTGACCTCCTTGCGGAACTTGAAGGCGAAATACAACGCGATGATGGCACTGATCGGGGCGATGAACCACGGCCAGGGAATCGGGGGTCGCGTGTGCTCCTCCGCGCCGGCCTGTGATCCAGGCGCCAGCGCTTGCACGACCTCTGTTTCCGACGACGTCTCCTGCGCCCACGTACTCGTCGGCATAACGAGTGCCGTAACGAGTAACGAAAACGCCGCCAGGAAGATGTTTCGATGCAATCGGCTCAACCCGTGCATGGTCGTAACTCCTTGGTCCCGAAAGTCAGTGTCAATCCGCGAAAAGACCGAAACGCGAATCACACCGCACGTCTGTGGCGAGGACTCACGTGCCTCCCCTCAGAAGCAAAATACCGACAGTGCTAAACAAGTTAACTGGAACAGCGATCCCCACCTGCCAGACGAGTTGGACTCCAGTGTGATCCACTCGCCCCGCGCCGACGGGTGGGATTATGCGTTCGGGAGGTTCGGCACAGCCTAGGGCAGTTCGCGTGCAATGCGTTTCATCGACTTTCGGTGCTTCCGCCGCCGCCGCTCTGAGGGCTTCTCGTAATAGCTCGTGCGTTTGATGTCGCGGGTGAGCCCTTCCTTCTCGCACAGTTTCTTGAAGCGGCGAACCATCTGCTCGACGGATTCGTTGCTGCGAACCTTGACCCTAAGCATACACCTCTAACCTCTTTGACTATACCAAAATAGCGGCGACCCGCTGGGCGAGTCACGCTCCCAAACACCGTATCTTAGCCTTGGCATCGACCAACGCAAGCCGATCCGGGAAAAGACACCGCCCGGCACCTCCCCGGCCGGGCGGACTGGCGTAGACGGCAACTGCGTGCGGCCCAGGCGACCCCAGCGCAGGGACGCTACTCGATTCCCGCCAGAGCGGCATCTATCAGCTTGGCCACAGCCGTCTCCGCCGTGGGGTCGAAGCCGGATGAGGCGTACAGGATTCTGCCCTCAGGCCCGATAAGGTAGAACGTCGGAATGCCTAGCACGCCGTAAGCCTTGGCTACCGCGTCCCCTTGTAACAGCAGCCCATAGCTGAGCTTGTTCTTCTTCATGAAGGACACGGGATCGCCGGGGCGATTCCAATTGACATTGACCCCGTAGACCACCACCGGCTTGCCCTGGTACTTCTCGTGCAGCTTCTGGAGCTTCGGCATGACGGCCCGGCAGGGGCCGCACCAGGTTGCCCAGAAGTCGATCAAGACGATCTTCCCGCGCAGCTTGCTGAGCGTGACGGCCTGGCCGGCCGGGGTCTTGAGCGTCCAGTCCGGCGCCTCTCTGCCGACCTTCAGCAGGTTTGCCTCGGCCGGGTTGCGCCGGACGGGCCGCGCGTACTCGCGCCGCTGGAAACCGTCCGGAACCCGAACGGCGAACGTCGCATCGTCAAACTTGGGCGCGGTGTCAACGTCGCTCAGCTCGAGCACGTGGACCGCCTGGCCCGTGGGACCGGTGTGGATGCGGTCGACACGGTGCGGCAGGAAATCGTCCACGCCGAAGTACCAGCGCGCCTCGCTTTCACCGCCCTGATAGACCACGTGGATCACGTGGCACTCGGTCCCGGCGATGGTCTTCGTGCCCTGATATTCGCGCGAAACGGCGTTGAGCTCGTCGCTGAACGGCGTGGGGTGCAGAAACGCCTGCATTACCATGGTCTGGAGGGGCCGGGAGACGAGGTCGATCGCCTCAGGCAGATTGGCGACCGTGCAGATCCTATCCTTCTTGTCAATAGCGGCCGCCTGCTTCTCATTCAGGACCAGGTGAAAGGGATGCGTCAGCTCCGACCTGGGCACCTTGATCACACCGTCGATCCAGAGCAACGGAAGCTCCCCCTGCGTGTTTTCCTGAGCTTTGACGGCCGCCTCGATCCGCGGCTGCGGAAACGGTAGATTGCCCTCCATCCACACCTTGACGTTGTACGAAACGCTTTTGACCGCCTCGGTGGTCCGATCGACCTTGCTAATAATCTCGATGAGGTCGGGCTCGTCACCGAGTGCGGGGGCGACCAGCCAACTGAGTGCCAGCAGTGGGGTCAACGACGAAAGCGCTCTCATGAGTCCTCCAGTGGAAGTTCGCCGGCTCGATACGGGC
>CAZDTB010000325.1:0-5614 GCA_964508075.1 uncultured Planctomycetales bacterium | reverse complement strand
GCGGTGAGATCCTCGTGATCGACGGCGTGCAACAACCGCAACGTCCCCTGGTCTTCGACCAGCGCGAACGAGTATGAGAAGTTCTCGGTCTGCTGAAAGTTGCCGCTGAGACTGTGGAGGATGTTCTGAAAAACCGTTCGCGGCTGCGCGACTGGCTGCCGCAGCAGCAGGATCGGCGGCGCGCTGCCTTTCACGAGCGCATCCGTGTCGACAACGCGTGCGCCCTCGTCCTCCGGCTCGGGGATCAACACCAGTTGACTGTGGTTCAGCGCGACCTGTCCGATCAAGGCCGCCGTCGACTCGAACGGGCCCGACGCGCGGCCAAACCCGTGTTCGCTCTCGGCGACGGCGACGAGCGACTCAGCGACCGACGCCGGCCAATGCACGCGCACGTCGGCTTGGAAACGCTTCTGGAGGTACGCCGCCAGTTTCAGAGTCGATTCGTCCAGCGGGTCGTTTTTGATGACCACCGAGATTCGGCGCAGCGCAACTTCCCGGATATCGAGCACCGGAATCGAGGCCCGCTCGAAGATCGACTTAAACTGCTCGATCGCGCGTTCGCGCATGGCGACTCGGCTTTCTCAATGCTGTGGAACGCTCGGCACTTCGCAGCGACGATTATATGACAACCGCGCGGGGCATGCATCTCCCGGTTTCACCGCCGGCCGCGACGCAGGCCAGCCGCGGCGTTTGTTCGGCCGACGGCCGGAAAGACCTGCTCAGGGGCAACACCAACGGGCAACTGCTCTTCTACCGCAACGTCGGTACCGACGCGGCGCCCAGTTTCTCCGGGTACTCGGACGTCGAAGCGGACGAGGTCCCGATCGATCTGCCGGGTACGCCCCGCTCCCGCCCCTTCGTCTGCAATTGGACCGACGACGACTTGCCGGATGTGCTGATCGGAGCCTGCGACGGGCTCGTGCACTCGTACCTGGGACATTGTGAGACCGATGTCCACCACGACGGGGCAACCGACCTCTCGGATCTGGCGACGCTACTCGCGGCGTACGGGACCGCCAGCGGTGATCCGGACTACAACGCAGACGTCGACTTTGATCACGATGACGATGTGGACCTCTCAGACCTGGCGTTTCTGCTCGCCAGCTACGGCTGCACGGCGGTGACGGGATAAGTACCGTCGGTGGACGATGCCCACACCACGGGGGGATGATCCCGTTGTATTCCCGCCGGCAACGGCAAGTCTACTCGCGCAGCTCGTACAGCGTTACGGGGCCAGCGCTGAAGACGGCGATCGGCGAACGGGTCTCGAGCAGTCCGCGCAAGCCGTGGGCGCTCTGGTCGTAGTAGCGTCGTCCCAGGGGCGAGCGGATCGCCGAGCGCTGGATGTAGAGGACGTGCGTGGGCGGGCGCGCTTGGCGCATGCGCTCGGCGGCGCTGACCTGACCGACTATGTGAGCGTGCCAGTTGGTGGCGGCGATGCCGGCGACGCCGGGAAGGTACGCGCCAGCCGTGCCATACAGTGTGGCGACGAAGTCTTCGCGCGGGTTCAGGTGCTCAGCGCTCCACGTCAGGGCGCGCCAGGCTTCATCCGCGATGACCGGGCGACAGGCGTCCCGCTGGTAATAGCGGCAATGATTCACGAACGCGAAGCACAACAGCACCGCCGCAGCCGGCGCAGCACAGCGGCGCTTGATATCGGAACGCAGCGGAAGTGTCCGCCACGCCAGGGCCACAGCAAGCCCGCCAACGACCAGTGGGAATTCGCGCAAGCGCGACGGGTAGAGCAAAAGCGTTGCCGGCAGGAGCATGCAGCGGGCGTTGACGATGGTAAGTACGTTAAGTAACAGGACGCCCGCGAGCCCCGCCACTGCTCGCCATCGCCAACGCCAAGCGAGCACTCCAAGCGCGATCAGAAGCAAGAGTGTGAGCGTCGTGCCGGTAGCCTTCATCAGATAGCGGGGTACGGCCGATACGAGTTGCCAACCGGTGTTAGGGAACTTCCCGTGCAGCTCGTTGGTGATGATCCACTGCCTGGCAGTGTCATCGAGCGGAGCCCAGCCGACCGCGACGAATGCCAGCACGACTCCACCAGCGACCGCCGCCGCAATCAGTAGCGCGAGGAGTCCGGGGTGACGCCGTCGCGCAACAACCAGCCCGGTGATCGCTGCGACCGGGGCGACGACGTACAACCAGCCCGCGGCGATACAGCCATGGAGGATCGGTAGCGCGCCGATACACAGGCCGCCCGGAATCGCGGCGGCGCGCCCCTTGCCGCGAAGAATGTCGAGAAGCAGCCGCGCCGTGACCATGCCGAGCGCCAGTGCGAACACGCCGGTGTAGCCGCCCCAGAGAATGTCGCGCTGGGGCTGTTTCACCAGCCCGCAGACGGCGACGGCGATGATCGCCGCTCCGACTCGACCGGCAGCCAGCCGCGACAAGACGTACGAGCCCAGAATCAGACTGCCGTAGGCCAGCGGCAGGCACGCCAGCGTGGCGGCGGCGGGTGTCGCACCGCATAGCACCGCGACGGCTGCCACCGCCGGGAGACCGTGGTTCGCGGCTCCAAACGGTATCTCTGGTGCAAACGGCGCCAATGTCCGCGGGAGGCCGGCGTGCTGCGCGATCAGCCGCGCGTTCATCACATATCGTGAAGCATCCATCCCGTCCGGCACATGCTTAGTCAGCACCGGCGTAAGATAGGCCGCACAGCCGAGAGACAGGATCACCACGGAGTACCAGTGCGCTCGACTGCTGCGGGGCGACGCCGTGCGGCGCTCGCGACGCGACTTGCGGCGAAACACGAGACTCACAGCCAGCGTGGCGAGGGCAAGCACGGCCGCGAGCAGAAGCCCGCCACGAAACGGCAGCAGGTAGAGCATCACCGCCCAATACGCGCCGCCCAGCAGCGGCCACGTGGCGAAGCCGTCGCGCTCGCGCACTGACCGAGGTAGCAGTCGTGAGAGCGAATAACCCGGCACACAGGTCACCGAGGCGACCAGCACCACCGCCCACAGGTGGCCTGCGATTTCGTCGGCCGGAAGCATGGGACCGAGTGTATGCACTGCCAGCGCGGCGGACAAACTTGAGGTCGACCCGGACCGTCGCGCTGTGGAGGCACGCTACTCCGGCACGCGGCCGTTGTATTCCTCCCAGCGGCCGTACCACGGTTGCGCCGGCCAGGTGGTCCAGTTCGGACCAAAGACATAGCGGGTGTCAAAGTTCTGGTAGCGGCCGCTGCCGTCGAGGAAGGCGGCTACGTGGTGGTCCATTTTGCGGTGCCAGCCAAGGAGGTTCTTTGACTCGCTGGCCCAGGGGCCGGCGGCGTGGCCGGGGGGTTTGGCGGCTTCGAGCGCGAAGTTGAGCTGGTTCTCGTAGAACATGATGAACTGCGAGGCAAAGCCGCCGGTCTTCTTCTTCAGCATGTGCTTGCCCAGGCCGATCACCTCATCGTGAGCGCCGATCACGAAGTCGAACTCGAGGTAGGGTTCGTGTCCACCCGGCGGAGCCTCCATGTAGTAATACGGCCAGTACCAGTTGATCGGGTAGCTGCTGCCCCAGAACCACCAGCACGGATGCATGTCGGCATCGTCCGGGGAAGAGTTGAATTCGCCGACCACCGGAACATATGGGTTCCTGTCGGACGGGCATTGGAAGAAGCCGGGCACCTCAGGCTCGTCGTCGCGCTGCTGGGCGGGCGGGTCGGTCGGCTCGGCGTTCCAACTGACCGACGCGTCGAGGTAACGGTTCAGCGGTCGAAGTCGGGGAGGGATGTGGTAAACGTCGGTCCGCGAGGGCGGCAGGCCCGGGCTGCCAGCCTGAACGAAGAGCTCGTCGGTCGCGGCGGGCATGCCGCCACCCCAGACGTACTCGCTGATAACGTCGTTGGTGAAGGTTTTCCCATCGACGGTGTACTCCCACGGGAGAACCCACGGCAGGTCTTCGAATTGGTAGAGGTATCCGATGCCCGCCTGGGCGATCGCCCGGAGATTGGCCAGGCACTTCGCCACCCGGGCCTGTTCACGCGCGAGGCTCAGCGTCGGCAAGAGAATCGCGACCAGGAGCCCGATGATGGCGATGACGACGAGCAGCTCGATCAGCGTGAAGGCCCGCTGTGGGCGGTCGGCTGGACGTGCGGGCGAGCCGGGAGCAGATGCTCCGCTTGGCAGCCTCGGACTCGTGAGGTCCTCAGCGCGGTCCTGAGTTCCGTCGCGCGGCGGTGTTGACCGCGGGCCCCGAGTGGGGATCATGCTCGGCTCCCAGCGGGCGGCTCGCCTCGTGTGGTCCCAGGTCTATTGTACAGCATGCCAGGTTCTCTCGGGCGGGACGCTGCGATTTCGATCCGCCCCGCGGGCCTGACGCACCGCCAGGCGCCAGCACTATTGCGGTTCGACTTCGAAGGCCATCGAGATATACGGCGGGAACAGCAAGCGCATGGCTTGCAGGTACCTCTCGGAGTCCACCGCGTAGGCCTCGCCTTCGATCGGCAGGAAACGTTGTGAGGTGGCGACCGCGTTGTCGGAGAGCAGCGAGCGGTCGGCGGTGAGATTGCCCACCACGTCGCGCGTGAGAACCCAGGCGATCGAGCCGCGCTCGAGACTGGCCCGGCGCTGGTAGAGGCCAACGCGAATGTGCACCCGGAGCGACACATCGGCCGGGAGCTGGTCGAGCAACGTGAGCTCGACCTCCTCGATCTCTCCCTCGGCGGCCCCGGTGACGATGCGCAGGCCGCTGGCGGGATAAGTGACTATTCGTTTTATCCGGCCGGTATCAGAGCCGATCAGGTTGAATTCCTGGAAGATCGAGCCATCGTCGTGGGCCCGGGTCTTCAGGCGTTGATAGGCTGCCGCCGCGGAGACCTCCGACCGAGCGAGGACCTCGAAACCGCGTTGGACCAGCTCTTCGACAAACATGGCGTAGAGCTCGTCGGCCAATTGCCGATAGAGAGCCTCCTCGAAGTTGATCTGCTTGCGGAACAGCCCGCCGTATTCCAGGCCGACGTGGGCCGGCGCGAGCACCGGCGGGCTGAACGTCGGCTGGGTCTCGCCGGGCACTTCGATCTTGCCGGTGACGTACTCGACCGAGAAATCGAGGATTGCGACCCGCCGGCAACCCCTTTCCCGCAGCGCGGGGACATTGTTGCGCTGCCAGTACAGCCCGGCGGCACGGGCCCGCGCCTCGGGCGATTGGAGGTCGGCGGCGCTATAGCTCATGGGGGCCGCATGGCAGCCGAACAGCCCCGGCCAGACGACAATGCCGCTTGCCAAGCCGATCAGGTATGCGTCGCGTACCCGCATCTGAATCTCCCGCGCAGGTTTGTTGCTCGATTGCTCGTCTTCGTCGCAGCACGGAGATTCTAACAGACTATCCAGGAGTCGGCTTGACCTTGGCGAGCAGGATGCTCAGCGTGGCACGGTCTGACAAAGTCAGGCCGGGGAGCCCAACCATTCAGGAAGTGCGAAACCCACGGCCAAGCTGCGCTTGACCGTGCCACATCCGCTGGACCGAGAACTGCTGGGGCGAGAATCCCTTCTCGGTCCCGTGTCCGGTCGGCCCGTCGCCCACTAAGGGCAGATCGTGCCGTATTCGGCCAGGAGGGCGGCCAGGTCGGCGAGGTCGACGTCGCCGTCTTCGTCGAGGTCGCCGTCTTCGTACG
>CAZDTB010000324.1:0-5623 GCA_964508075.1 uncultured Planctomycetales bacterium | reverse complement strand
CAAGGGCGACTTCCGCCTGGTCAAGGAGGCCGGGCTGAAGGAGTCCGGCATGCTCACCAGCAGCAGCGACTATCACATCTTCCACAAGCAGAAGCAGACCCGACAGCAGGCCATGGATCAGTACATCGGCGTGGTCGAGGCGGCGCTCGAGACCGGCGTCCGCCCGCGCTGCCATCTGGAGGACGTCACGCGCGCTGACATCAAGGGCTTCGTGCTGCCGTTCGTGCAGAAGCTGTCGCGGCTGACCGAGCAGGTCCCGGACCATCTCAAGGTCAAGATCCGCCTTTGCGATACGATGGGCTTCGGTCTGGGTTATCCCAATGTGCCCGCGCCACGCTCGATCGCCAAGCTCTGCTGGTACATGATCAACGAGTGCGGCATCCCGCCCGAGCGACTCGAATGGCACGGCCACAACGACTTCCACAAGGTGCACATCAACGGCACCACCGCGTGGCTCTACGGCTGCGACGCGCTCAACGCGACGCTGTTCGGCTACGGCGAGCGTACTGGCAATCCGCCGCTGGAGAGCGCGATCATGGAGTACATCGCGCTCAAGGGCGACCTGTGCGGCATCGAGACCACGATGATCACCGAGATCGCCCGGTACATACGCACCATCGGCTTCCCGATCCCCGACAACTACCCGTTCGTCGGCAGACACTTCAACACGACGCGGGCGGGGATTCACGCCGGCGGTCTGCGGCGTGACGAGCGCATCTACAACATCATGGACACCGCCAAGCTGCTCAACCGGCCGCCGGGCGTGGCGATCACCGACAAGACCGGGACCGACGGCATCGCCGTGTGGGTCAACGAGTTTCTCGGCATCCGGGGCACGCCCGACGAAGTCAAGCTGACGCAGATCGTCCAGATTCAAAAGTGGGTCATGGAGCAATACAACGTCCACGGCCGGCTGACGGCGATCAGCGACGAGGAGCTCGAGCAGCGGGTCCGCACACACCTGCCGGAGTTGTGTGCCAAGCATCTGGGTGGGAGATGATTCAGCGGACGCGACCACGGCCAAGCTATCGCTTGACCGTGCCACGCATCCGAGGAGATGGGGTTGTTCGTGTCGAGATTTGACTGGAGAGCCACGGAAAGTGCGGCGTGCGACTGGTCTTGAGAGTCCATAACACAACCAGGGTGGCACCGGCGTCCCGCCGGTGGTAACACGGGCGAGACGCCCGTGCCACCCGGTGCTGATGAGCGCTCTCGAACCACGTCGCCCCTACGGGAGACTGTTCTAATGGCAGACAAAGAGGTGTTGAAACGCGTGACAGCGGTGACGGCCCGCGTGCTGGGGCTGGACACGGAGACCATCAAGCCGGCGGACAACTTCGTCTTCGACCTGGGGGCCGAGTCGGTCCAGAGCGTCGAGCTGGTCGCCGCCTTCGAGCAGGAGTTCAACATCGAGATGGACGAAGACGCCGCCCTGGCGGTCCAGACCGTCGAGGGAGCGGCGGAGCACATCGCGAAGTATCTTGGATGAGGACCTTCTGAGATAAGCGCTCAGGCCAGAAGGCGGAGTGTTCCCCTTTTCCCCTGGGCTGGGTGGCCCAGCTATCGCGCAGCGATAGGTGGGGGCGCGATTTGATACCGAGAAGTGCTCTGCATCCCTCAAGCCGACTATCTCTCCCGTTCCGCCTCCGACAACGACGCCGCCCGCCTGGTGGGACGACACGATCCTTGACACGCGCGACCATGGGGATAGGGTGAGGGCAATTCGAGGCACGCAGCGCGCAGTACACTAAGAGCCCCTGACAGCACTGGCTGGGGGACCGGCCTCCGGCCGGTCAAACGACAGGCCAGAGGCCTGTCCCACATGGTTCTAGTCGGCGCGCTAAGGCAGCACGCCTTTCACTCGCCGGGAGACATCATGACGAAGCCACCCGAGCGTTGGCCGCTGTGGACGATCGTCGCCGCCACGCTGGGATGCGCGGCGGGCGGCGGCGTGCTGCTTTGGCTGTCAGCTCTCCTGGGGGAAACCGAGGGTGAGCAGACCGCGGGCCCGTTGTCCCGGCCGCCGGCGCTGACTCTCTCAGGCTTCCTGATGATGGTGGGGGTTGCGGGCATGGTGCTGGGTGTCCTCGGGCTGGTCTGGTTGGGTTTGCGCGTACGAGAGGCTCGGATGCCCGCTTGGAAGAGGCGCGGGGAAAAAAGGCGGCGCTAACCCAGGGTGGCCGTGCAAGGTAGGGCAGGTTCGTGCGGCAGAACGACGCGAATGGGGCGACCTTCTCGCGGACAAGGCGAGCAAGAGGACGTTCTGATTTATAGACGTTCCAGAGGATGGAGCGCGCGGCCGGGCAGGAGAACAGAATCTTTGCGCCCTTTGCGTCCCCTCTAGCCCGTTTGACGCTGCCGGATGGCGAGCAGCGCCGCAATGATCGCGACCAACAACGCGATGATCAGCCAGTAGTACATAGCCATAGCGAATCTCCCAGATCAACGAACCCGGCTGGCACCGCTCGCCAGACCGCCCGGGGGCGCAAACGAGGCGCGCTTACCCAGGGTGCTTGGGTTAAGCGAGACACAACAGCGCCTCACACCCGATTGACTGTCGCCAGCAACGGTCGGTGTCTCACAAGTTAATCTCGGTAATCTCCCCTCCTGACTGTACTTCCTTAACCCGGACTATTCATACCGCAGAGAGCGCGGAGAGCGCAGAGTGTTGTTGAGACAGAAGTTGTGGCAGAATCCGAGTGCGTTTCGTTTTGACAGTGTGTATCACCTGTCCTTCTGCGTCGGCTTCGCTAACCTCTTTTCTATCACCTCTCTGCGATCTCTGCGTGCTCTGCGGTGAATTATCCGGGTTAATGGAGATGAGGCGTGGGGAGCGCGTTTTGGCCGATATTCCCCATTTACCGGACGTTTGAGAGCGCCCTGCCCAAACAAGGTATTGACGCCAGCGCGAATCCTGCACGTCGCCACGAATCGTGCCCGCTTGCCTGCAAATAGCGGGCGGACGTGGTGGTCGGGCTGGCGCTCGGAAATCTGCGGGCGGTTTTGAGTTGGGCACTGCTCCGCGCGCCGATCGCCATCCACGCTCGGCTGACGTCGTACTGCTACCCGCGGAAAGATCGGCGGTCAGTTCGCCGATGGGACGGGCCCGCGGGGTGCTGATGCGGTGGCCGACATGGCGCGGCAGACAGACGGATCGCTTCGCGCCAGCTTCCGGTCGAAATGCGTAATTGCCGCAGACAGCATGGGTTATAGGCTCCGCGTTGGGGACCTGCGGTTGACGAGCGGCGTCACCCACCGACCCGGTCGTTTTCTCGCGTGGGGCACCGGAGACTAGGGGGGACTGTTCCATGGAAGCGCTTTCGGACATTGAACTGTCGCACGGCCGCCGAAACGATCCGAGCTGTCCGCACCTTTCCCATCCCGCGCCGTTATCGGTCGTTTCGAGGGCTCGTGGCAAAGCTGGGCGTCGGGCTTGCCGGCCGGGCCGTCCTGTACGCCGCACCGAAAGGGGAGACTCCGAGGAATCTGCGCGCTGGCCAGGCCGAGGCGGATCCCGCGTACCTTGTGCGTGCTCGGGACGACAACCGGAGTTGGCTGGTTTCGCGACAGCGACGCCACGGGGCAGGACGGAGCGACTTCAAACGGGGAGGGATTGGTGTTATACTCACGAGTTAGCGCCGATAGACTGGATGGTTTCGATCCGGGAGTATCGGTGCCTAGGCTGCGGATTATTTCTTGGGGCAGGCATTAGGACCAACAAGTCCATCGAGAGAGACACAATGCGAAACCACACGGAGCATAGGACCACCGGATGCCGCGCCAAACGCATGGCGTGGGTATTTTTTGCGAGTGCCGCGCTGCTAGTAGGTTGCGCGGCGCAGCCCAAGAGCACAGCGCCGCCCGAGCAAGCGGCCCAGCCGGCGCCGTCCGAAGCACAGGCGGCGGTGGTAGTGCGGCCGACGGAGGCACCTGAGAACGAGACCACCCCGCCACCGTCCAAGCCGACCGAGCGACCCGCCGCCTCCGCCGCAAGATCCTCGGAGACGGTGCAGGTGAAGGCGGCGTCGGCGGGTTCGGCGAAGAATCAGCCGGTCGCCAGCGTTGCCGGCCAAACGGACGACCGCTCGGCCGCCAAGCCGACGATCGAGGCACGGGCGTCGCGCTCGCAGGCGCGGGCTTCGGCGGCGGCTGTGCCCGAGCGTCGCCACCCGGCGCAAGGCCCGCCCGCGGTCTCGCAGGACCGGCCCACCGCGAAGCCGCAACCGGATCGACAAGCCCCGAAGCAGGCGGCGCAGAAGCTTGGCGAGAAGGCCAAGGAGGGGGAGGGTTGCAGCGGCAAGGCTGTGTCCGACCCGACACCTTCAGCGACCGGCCCGCAGCCCCTGTGGGTCTGCCAGGAGCCCAAGTGCATCATCGAGCCGATCTGGCGTGGTCAGAAGGCGGACTTCGTCTTCGCGATCAGCAACGGGGGTGAAGGCGACCTGCAAATCAAGATCAAGGGTGGGTGAGGGGTCAAGCTGGACGGTCGGTCCGACCGTACGATTGCCCCGGGGCAGAGCGAGCAGGTAAAGGTCAGCATCAATACTACCCGCAAACGCAAAGGCAAGTTCACCAAAGCAATCCGTGTGACCACCAACGACGCCGAGAACCCCAATCCCGCGCTGATGTGCGAGGGTACCGTCAGGGTGCCGTTCGAGATGCAGCCAGCCGCGATCAGCTTCCCCCAGATCGAGCGCGAGGACGAAATACAGCGCAAGACGATTAAGATCACGCGTGGCGAAGGCGGTCCGCTGGCGCCGGAGCTATCGCCGGTGGAGCACGAGAACGTCAAGGCGAGCTTGCGCGAGGTTGAGCGCGGCGAAATCTACGAGCTCGATGTCGAGCTCAACCCGCCCTGGCCGAACCAGCCGATACAGACCTACCTGACGCTGAAGACCGGTGTGGCGGAGGCTGGCGAGGAGAGAATCCGCGTCTACGCCCGCGTCGCGCCGCGCCTCCGTTCGGTCCCGACCCGGTTCACCATCCCGCGCAACATCGCGCACGAACTGGATTTAAGGGCGCGGCTGGTATGGTCCGGCGGAAACCCGGGGAAGATCCTGGAAGTGAAGTCGAGCGACTTGGAGCTGACGGCCAGCCTGGTGGAAGAGAACGCCGTGCAGTCAGTCGTGCTGCACGTACCAGAAGGCTACGTGCCCCCGGCCAAGTCGAGCCACTACGTGATGGTGAAGACGGATGACAAAGCGGCGCCGCTGCTGAAAATCCAGACGTACACGGCCCGGGCACCGCAGCCCAAAAAGCCGGGGCAACTGTCGGCCACCCCGGACAAGCCGACCATCAGACGCATCAACCCCGCGCGGACCGGGCCAAGCCCCACCGCCCCGGAGGCCAAGCCGTCCGCGCCGTCGATGAGGCCGACGGTCCGGCCGGCGAAGGAACCGAGCAAGTCGGCTAAGCCGGCCGACAGGCCGGCTAAGCCGACCGAGAAACCGGCGGAGAAGCCGGATTAGTCGGTCATCGCCTCATGCGTAAACTCAACGGCTCGCGCCGGCCCATACGCCGCCGCGAGCCGTCGCCATTCCCCGAAGCCATCGGCACCCTCCGACAGGATTAGCCCGCATTTCTCACGATGGTGAGAGAAGTGACGGTTTTCGCGGGGCGCTGG
>CAZDTB010000323.1:0-5629 GCA_964508075.1 uncultured Planctomycetales bacterium | reverse complement strand
GAAGTCCGTTCCCGAGATCTTCTCCACGATCAAGGCCAGCAGAGCGTAACCGGTGTTGCTGTAACGGTACTGCGTGCCGGGCGTGAAATAGGTGCCGTGCTGCGTCTCGAGCAGTTCCAGGACGTCGCGGTCTTTCAGTTGTTCCGTCTGACCCTCGGGGATGATGTCTTCGTAGTCGACTAAGCCGGAGGTGTGCCCGACCAGATGACGCACCGTGATCTGCTCGCCGATGGCGGGGAAATCCGGGAAGAATCGGGGGATTGAGTCGTCGTAGCTGAGCAGTCCCCGCTCCTTCAGCATCATTATGCACATGGCGGTGAACTGCTTAGTCATCGAGGCAATGCGGAAGTTGGTGTACGGCGTGGCGGGAATGCTCTCCTCGACGTTCGCCAGACCATATCCCTTCGCCATGACGATCTTCCCTTCCCGAATGATCGCCACACCGGCCCCCGGCACGTCGGGGCAGTCGAACTCGCGGAAGAGCTCGTCAACTTTCTTCTCCAGTGAGCTGTCCTGTCGTCGCAACACCCGGCCCGCGCGGACGCCCGTCGCCCGCCCTTGCTCTCTGGCGACTTGCCCATTCACGATTACCCAGGCCATGCCGGTTGCCGGCCGGCGTGGCTCTTCGTAGGTTGCATTGTCGCGCACTTCCTTCGGATCGAACACCAGGACATCCGCGGCATATCCCTCGGCCAGCCGCCCGCGTTTGAGCCGGCCAAGCCCGACGGTGTCAGCGGCGAGGCTGGTCATCTTGCGCACCGCCTCCTCGAGCGTGAGGAGCTCGCGCTCGACGACGAACTTGCGGATGACGCGTGCGAACGCGCCGTGGCCGCGCGGATGACGCGACGTGGGACTGCCGTCGGAACAGATCATCACATGGGGGTCGCGCAGCAGGCGCTCCTGGAGCGCGGCGTCCATGACAAAATAGGCAGCCTGCGCGCCATCCAGACCTATGTCGTCGATCAGCACATCCTCGAAAGGCTTGTCGAGCTCCGCCGCGACCTGAGCGAGCGTCTTGCCCGTCCACGGCGCCGTTCCGAACAGCGTGGCCTGCGGTCCGTTGCGCAGGCTCACGCGACGGCGGAGATATTCGGCCAGCTCGGCGCGACGAGTCCTAACGACCTCGGTGTAATCGTGCGGCGGTTTGGCCCAATCGGGAAACACGATCCCGATGCCGGTGTAGCTGGCGTTGTAGGGATAGATGTCGGCCGTAACACGCAACCCGCCGGCGCGGGCGGCCTGCATCTGCGCGAGGACCTGCTCCGCCCGCTCGGCCCCATGTCCGTACGTGACCTTGATGTGCGAGACGTGCACCGGGCAGCAGCCGCGGCGGCCCTGGGCGAGCAGCTCGGCCAGAGCGCCTTCGATCGCGTCGTCGTCCTCGCTGCGCATGTGACTCATCACCTGGCCCCCGGCCTGGGCGACCGGCTTGGCCAGGGCGACCAGCTCTTCGAGGTTCGAGAACGAACCCGGCTGGTATTCCAGCCCGGTGCTCAGCCCGAGACAGCCTTGCTCCATCGCCTGGCGGACCAGTTGCTGCATGGCCTGAAGCTGCCGTGGTGACGGATCACGCTGCAACCCGACGCCGGCCAGGTTGCGAATCGTTCCGTGGCCTGCGAACGTCGCGATATTGAGGCCCGGCCGAGCCTGCTCCACCTCGCTCATCCAAGCGGCGATGTCCGCCGGGCTCTCCCCATCCTGCCCGAGGCAGATGGTGGTGACGCCCATCGCCAGGAAATTCTCGAACTCCGGCGTCTCGAGCGGGTCTCCATGCGCGTGGGTGTCGATGAAGCCGGGCGTGACGACCATCCCGGCTGCGTCGATCACGCGCTTCGCCGCAACCTGCGCTGCATCGATTGGGCCCACCTGTACGATGCGGTCACCCTCGATCAGCACGTCGGCCCTACGCCCGGGCGCACCGGTGCCATCGACTACGATCCCGTTTTGAATCAGCAGGTCATAACTCGGCGTCTGCGCAAACTGATCTTCCTGAGGTCCTCCAGGGATGCCGGTCGCGAAGAGCACAAGCGCCGCGTAGATCGTGACGTTCATCGATCAACCTCCGTCGCGTCAGGGGTCGTCTGTAGTGTGCGTACCCAGGTCGAGCGCGAAACGTGGCTTGCGCGTTCTCCAGCCGCCGCGCACACTGTAATCCGGCGTCCGTGACCGCTCCTAGCGTGCCGGAGCGTCGGGGGACTTTTTGTCCCCGTTGCCGAGGGGACGAATCCAGATGTTCCGAAAGCGCACCGGATTGCCGTGGGCCTGCAGATAGAGCGGCTCCTTGGCGGCGTGCGGTTCGTACGGCTTGATCTCGCGCCACGCGCACGGACCCATGATCTCGGTGTTGTGGTGCACCAGTAGGCCGTTGTGAAACATCGTCAGCATGGCGCGCTTCACCAGCTGGCCTTCCTGGAACACCGGGGCGGTGAAGATGATGTCGTACGTCTGCCACTTCCCCGGCGGGAGCGTGGCGTTAACCAAGGGGGGTGTTTCGCCGTAGATCGCCGCAGCCATTCCGTCCGGATATATCTTCTCCGTGTAGGCATCGCAGATCTGCACTTCGTAGCGCTTCATCAGGAAGACGCCGCTGTTTCCGCGATTCATCTGTGGGCCGCGCGGCGGGTCCGGTGCCTGCCATTCGAGGTGCAACTGGCAGTCGCCGAACGACTGCTTCGTCTCCAGGTCGCCCTTCGTCGCGATCACCTCACCGTTTTCAAGCTTCCACTCGTTCGGCTGCCACTGCGAGAGGTCCGTGCCGTCGAAGAGAACGATCGCGTCGGAGGGAGCCGTGCCCACCTGATCCTGCGTGCTCGGTCGGCCCGGCACGACGACCGGCGACTGAGGTCGGTCCGGATCGTGCTTGTGATACTTGGTCCAGGGGAGGATCGGCGTGTCCTTGTAGCCGACAACGCCCGTCCCGTCCTTGCTTTTCACGAGCTCCTGCCCCGGGGCTCGGAGAGTCGTCCCCACGACTACCGCGATCGTGAGGAGGACGCCACACGTCAGTCTGCTTGATCGTTGCATGATTCATTCCTTTCTTGAGTGGCGCATCGCCACGCTCAGCGTCGCAGGGGCCGCCCGCGTCGCCGGCCCACCGAGTTCTCGTGCTCTACGTCCGCCATGTAAGTGGTTGCTCATGTAGTGGGCCCTCAGAGCATCGCGCGTGATGTTCAGGTCGGTGGCCATGAAGGGCCATTGCTCCGTGGTCCCTTTCCACTAGGCATCGCGCTTGTGTTCGGGGAGCCTGACGACCTCGCCGCGGCCGATGTCCATGCAGAGTTCGGAGGTTACGGTGGTGTGACGGCCGGTACGGGGCCCGGCCGCTACATTCCCTTCGTCGCTCCGTCGCTCGTCTTGATCCAGGCCCGGGCCCAGGTCGCCTTCCCGGCCGGGCTCTCGCCGGTGAACGTGCCGCCGTAAGCGTCAGTATACAGCCGGCGCGTGCGGATTCGACCGGCGTAGCGCGATCAGCCAGGTTTGAGGGGGGTATTCGCTTGACGTCTGCCCCGAGCTGTGCTATACTGCACTAGTAAGCTAGTGCAGCATAGTGCCCTGCTCAGGAGGCTGCCCATTAGCATCAATCCCAACAGCCACGTCCCGATCTATCAGCAGATCGTCGACCATATTCGGCGATCGGTGGCGGCAGGAGTGTATCGGCCGGGCGAGCCGATCCCGTCGCTGCGCCAGCTGGCACTTGACCTTCTCGTCAACCCCAACACGGTTCAACGTGCGTACGAGCAGCTCGAGCGCGAGGGTCTGATCCAGGCCCGTAGGGGGCTGGGCATGTTCGTGACGCAGAACGGAGCCGTCTCGGCACTGACCAAGTCGCAGGCCGCCGTCTACTCGGCGTTCACCGAGGGCATTCGCGCCGGGAGGGCCGCCAAAATGCCAGCCCAACGGATTAGAACTACCTTCGACCGGGCCTGGGAGGACACCAATGGGGGAGCAACGGAGGAATCGTGATGGCGAAGACGTCTTCTCGGCCGGCGATCGAGACGGATGACCTGACCAAGCGCTTTGGTGGCAAGACGGCCGTCGATCATCTGACTCTACGCATCCCAGCCGGCACGACCTTCGGCTTCATCGGCCCCAACGGTGCCGGCAAGACCACCACCATCAAGATGCTCATGGGCATGTTGCGGATGAACGGCGGGCAGGCGCGCGTGCTGGGCATCGACGTGAGCACCGATCCGGCGGCGATGAAACAGCGCGTGAGCTATGTGCCCGAGCTGCACTTCATCTACCGCTGGATGCGCGTCAGCGAGGTGATCGGTTTCTGCCGGGCGCTCTACGACGAGTGGAACGATCGCCTCTGCGCCAAAGTGCTCAAGCTCTTTGAGCTCGACCCGAAGAAGAAGGTCAAGCACCTCTCCAAGGGTATGGTTGTCAAGCTGGCGCTGCTGCTGGCGATCGCGCACGAGCCGGAGGTGTTAATCCTGGACGAGCCGACGTCGGGGCTCGACCCGCTGATTCGCGAGGAATTCCTCGACAGCGTGTTGCGCACGATCTGCGAACGCCAGCGCACCGTACTCTTCTCCAGCCACACGCTCAGCGACGTGCAGCGGATGGCGGACACGATCGGCATCATCTACGAAGGCCGGCTGCTGGCGGAGTGTCCAACTGAGGAGCTGTTGGTCAGAACCAAACGCGTGCGGGCGGTGTTGCATGACGGCGCCACGCCCGGCGAGCCGCCGGCGGGAACCATCTGGCAAAGATTCCAGCATCGCGAGTGGCTGCTGACCGTTCGCGGCTTCTCGCCGGACACGGTCGAGTATCTGAAAGCGAAGTATCCGGTCGACAGTGGTGAGGTGCTCGATCTCGGGCTGGAGGACGTATTCAAGGACTTCGTCAAAGGCCGGAGGGCTTCGGCATGATGAAGGCGCTGATCTGGAAAGACTATCGCGTCAATCTGCTAGTATTGGCGTTCGCCGTGGCGGTGTTGCTGGGGCTGCCGCTCGGCGCCGCCGGGCTTAATCTCTACAGCCGGTGGACAATCGGGTCGGTGGCGAGACCCTGGTTGGAGATCCTGGTTGTCACCGCTCCCTTCGGACTGGCGGCGCAACTGCTGACGATCGCCATGCTGGGTGGCAACGCGATTGCCAGTGAACGCGCCGATCGCTCGGCGGAGTTCCTCGCCTACCTGCCGCCCTCGCGCTGGATGATCATCACCAGCAAGGCCGTTCTGGCGATCGGAGCGGGCCTGCTCATTTGGGCTATCAACCTCGCGATCGTTTACGGCATCCCGGCACATCTCGGCGAGGTGACGGCCGGCTTGGTAACGGCAGATCTGATCGGCTTCCGAGACGATGTCGTTCCCGTCTTCGCGACAAGCTCGGTCCTGCTCTTTGGCGCGGCGTGGCTGGGGTCCTCGTTCTTGCCAACTCACACGCTCGCGACCGGGTTCGGCATCGCAGCGCCGATCGCGCTTCTGTGTCTGTTGTGGCCGGTGGAGTTCTTTTTTGAGCTGCGCGGCTTCGATCTGGGCTGGTGGTACCGCACGCTATGTATACCGCTCGGAATCACGGCGTTTGTCGTCGGCGTGGTCTGCTATGTGCGGCGGGTCGAGCCTTAGGGCGAGCTATAACCGCCGGCGGAGAGAGGATGGTCATGAGCACGTGGCGACGAGTCT
>CAZDTB010000322.1:0-5633 GCA_964508075.1 uncultured Planctomycetales bacterium | reverse complement strand
TACGCGACGCGATACGGGACCCTGCGCTTTACCGGGGGCGCGCCGAGCGCCTTGGCAAGCAGGTCGAAGTACTCCTGCTGTGTGATCACGCCGTCGTTGCTGCAATTGTAGATCTCGCCGTTGGTTTCGGGGAGATCGGCCGCCGTGATGGCGGCCTCGGCGATGTTGCCGGCGTAGATCACGTTCAGCCGATTGTCTCCGCGGCCGAGGATCTTGGCTTTACCTTTTTGAATCATCGCGACAAGCCGCCCGATCGTGGCCCGGTCGCGCTCGCCGTAGATCCACGCCGGGCGGATGACGGTGACCTCGATCTTGCCGGTCTGGTGATAGTTCCAGACGATGCGCTCGGCCTCGATTTTTGAGCGGCTGTAGTACGCCCATTTGTAAAGCCGATAGCCGATCGGATAGGTTTCATCGATGGTCTGCGGCTTGGTGTAATACCCGAACACGCTGACCGAGCTGATGTGCAGCAGTCGGCGCACGCCGGCGGCGATGGCCCCTTCGCACACGTTGCGCGTGCCGTCGATGGTGATCCGCTGGAACTCCGCCCACGGCCCCCAGTCGCCGACCTTAGCGGCGGCATGATAGACAACGTCGCAGCCCCGGCAAGCGCGCTCCAGAGAAGCGGGATCGGTAATGTCGCCCTCGACGAACTCGACCCCCTGCGTCTCGAGCCACGATCGGTCGCTGCTCGGCCGCACCAGCACGCGCACCGGCTGGCCGCGTTTGCGCAGCTGTTCGACAATATGGCTGCCGAGGAGTCCGCTGGCTCCGGTAACCAGATTCATTCGTCCGCACCACACTTTCGTAAGCGAAATCCCACGGCTGCTATCGAGCTGCCCCGATCAGCGACACGGCTTCTTTGACGATCTGCGCCGAACCGACGCCGCAGTAGTCCAGCTCGTCGGTCGATGTGAGCGTCGATTTTGGAATGCGTCGGCAGCCGAGCGTGAACACACGCAGGTCGCCCGCGGCGGCGGCGATCTCGGCGACAGCGCCGCTCAGCCCGCCGTAGTTGTCCTCCACCACCAGGGCCTTGCCGCCAAAGCGTTGGAGCGTCTCGACCAGCCGGCCGGCATCGAGCGGCAGAGTGTAGGCGTCGATGACGGTGGCGTTGATACCCTCGTCAGCGAGCAGCGTCGCCGCCTCTTTGGCCACGTGCACCATATACCCGGCGGTGACAATCGCTAGGTCTTTGCCGGCGTGGAGCACGTGGAAGCCGCCGGGCTCGAAGGGCGTGTCGGGCTCGTAGATCAGCGGTACGTCGGGGCGGTGCGTGCGCATGTAGCACATGCCCGGCAGCCGGGTCATCAAGCGCGTGCAGTGGTACGCAGCGACGGCGTCGGCCGGGTGGAAGAACCAGCACAGCGGATCTCCGTTGTCGCCACGCACCGTCGTAAACCCGTGGAAGTAGGCCACGTCGAGCAGGGACATCTGGCTGGGGCCGTCGGCGGCCAGCGAGATACCGGCGTGCGAGCCGACCAGCTTGATGTTGGCCCGCGAGATGTTCGCCATCTCGACCTGGTCGTACGCCCGGGCGATGAACTTGGCAAAGCTGTTGACAAAGGGGATGCGGCCGGCGGCCGAAAGCCCCACGGCAACGGAAACCATGTTCTGCTCGGCGATCTTGCACTCGAAGAAGCGCTCGGCGTGGTGCTTGGCGAAGATGTTTGAAAAGGTGGAGTTGCTGACGTCGCCGTCGAGTGCGACGACCTGCGGCAGCAGATCGCCGGCGACCTTGAGCGCCGCCCCATAGGCCCGGCGGGTGGCGAGCTTGCCTTTGCTGAGCGCATCGCCCAATCCAGCCCCCTCCATCGCGTCGGCAAACGCGGGCCACTGGACGCCCGCGACATCCGGCGCTTCGAGTGGCTTGACCTCGGCCGGCGCGGCCGGACCCTCGAGCGTTCCACCTTCGGTGAGGCCCTCAACCGCCGCCGCGTAATACTCGTCGAGGCTCTGCTCGGCCTGGGCGAGTTGGCCCACTGTTAGCGGTTTGCCGTGCCAGTTGCCCTTCAGCAGCGTCTTAACGCCCCAACCCTTGACGGTCTTGGCAACGATCGCGACCGGTCGCCGATGGCTCTGGTCGAACTCGGTGAAGGCCCGGGAGATTTCCAGCGGGTCGTGTCCGTTGATGATCGCCACGTTGTAGCCGAACGCCTCCAGCTTCTGCGCGATGCGGTCGGATGACTGCTGATACGAGACTGCGGCGGCCTGACCGTAGCCGTTGCAGTTGAGAATCGCGCAGACGTTAGTGAGCTGGTGGTCGGCGATGAAGTCGACCGCCTCCCAGATCTGGCCCTCGCGCGATTCGCCGTCACCGATCAGGCAGTAGATCCGCCGACCCGTGCCGTCACGCCGAGCGGCCAGCCCGAGGCCGGCGGCCACGCTGAGCCCCTGCCCGAGGCTGCCGGTGGCGGCGTCGAAGAAGGGGAAGCCTTCGGCGGGGTTCGGGTGGCCGTCGAGAGCGCTCTCTCGAGCGCGCAGGTCGTCAACGTCGCCGGTTTCCAGCTTCCGCCAACCGCCTTTCCCATCGGAGACCACGCCGCCCAGATCGGCCCAGGCGGCGTAGATGATCGGGACAGCGTGTCCTTCGGAAAGCACCAGCCGGTCGCCCGCCGGGTTCCACGGGTCAGCCGGGTCGAAGTTCATTTGGCGGTACATCAGATGGGCAACCAGGTGGGCCAGGGAGAGGGCGCTGGAGGGGTGCCCGGAACCGGCCTTGGCCGTCATGCGCAGGGCTAGTTTTGCCAGGGTGATCGCTTTCTGGTGGACGGCGGCGGCTACCGACATCTTTCGCTCCGGAAGCGTGTGGGGTCCAGGAAGTTGGTGCAGAGGTACTCTATCCAGCGAGTCGTGCGCGGGCAAGGAAGCTCGGGCGTCTTGACGAAGTGGATTCGGGCAGGCATACTACACGGTTCGAGAATCGGGATTGTTCCCCGTCTGCGGACGGTCGGCTCTTTGGATGGTTGCAAGCTCATGCACTACCCGCATCGCGTCAGCAAGATCAAACGCAAACGCAAGTCCGGCTTCCGGGCCCGCATGCGCACCCCCAACGGCCGCAAGATTCTGAACCGTAGGCGCCGGCTTGGTCGGCGTGTCAGCGTTTGCTGAGCGGGGGCCCCGTTTCGACCGCGGATCCCCGAACCGTCCCGACCTGAGCCGCGTATTCCCCCTATGAGAACTCCGAGGGCGAGCAAGCGGGTTCGCCGCGCGCTCCGCTGGATAACATCCGGCCGCGCCGTTAATCTCCCAGCCTGAGCCGTCGAAAGGAGCGCCGATTCATGACCCGCCCCGCGTGGGCAATACCGGTGGCGATCCTGGCCGTGGTGGCGGTGCTGGTTGGCCTGGTGACGTGCAGCTCGTCCCCGCCAGAGCAATCGCCGGAGAACGCCGCGCCAGGGCCGGCGCTCGCGTCGCCCCCGCCGCAGCCGCGTGAGCCGGCAAAGACGTCCGGGCCAGTGAGGGTCGAGGGACCACTTGACCTGATCCCGGCGGAGAATCTGCTGTGCTGGAAGGGGCAGCCGTTCCCTGGCGCCGAGCAGGAGCCCGACCAGCTTTCCTCGTTTCGAACGTTTGTGGATCTCGCCGGCCGGGTCTTCGGCAACCACCTTGAGAACGAGCGGAAGCTCAGTCTGCGCATCCTTGAGACGTTGGGGATCATCGGTCGTTATCCGTTCGCGGTGACGCTGATCGACGCCAGCGCGAAGCCGGCACGCGCGGATGGCAGCGGCGCCAAGCTGGACAAGCTTTGCATCGCCGCGGTGATCAAGACGGGGGGCCAGGAGCAGTCCGAGCCATTTGTCCGCATCATCCAGAAGACCGTCAATGAATTGACCGACGCCGGGGCGGCCGAGCTGGAAGTCCGGCAGGCGCAGGGCTGGGAATACCAGGTGTTGAGTGATTCTCGCCTGCCCGAGTGGTGCGAGGTCGCCTGGGGACAACTCGACGAGCATTTTGTGATTGCGTTCGGGGAAGACGTGTGGCCGCTGGTAGCCTCGGTCGCGACCAGAGAGACCGAATCCGTCGCTGGAGACGAATGGGTAACGCAGGTTCGCAGGCAACGCGCCGAGGAACCGTTGATTGAGGTTCTCGTGGCGGCGGAAGACATTCGCCAGCGGCTTGACCCGTTCGTGGGTGGGCGGGCGACGACGTTCTTCGAGGCCTGGGGCATCGAGGACGCCAAGCAAACGCACTGGTCCCTCGGGTTTCAGGGGCGGGCCCTGTATTGTCTGGCGAACTTCCGCAAGGAAAACAACACCCGGCGCCGGCTATATGCCAACCCGCACATTCGCGATGAGCGTCTGCTCCAGACAATCCCCGAGGGGGCGCGCTATGCGATTTATCGCCTGCCGATCAAGACCTTTCTGACGCGCCTGATCTCAAGCTACTACGCGACACGCAGCCCGGAAGACCGACAGACGGCGGCGGATGTCTGGGCCAAGATCCAGGCGGACCTGAAGGTCGACGCCCAGCGCGACGCGCTCGACCACCTCGGCGAGCACATCGTCGCGCACAACTACCCGCCGCATCCGTTCCACCTGCCGCTGGCATTTACGTCGCTGATCGAAATCCGCGATGAGCCGCAGAAGGTCCGCCAGACGCTGGAGAAGCTGCTTGGCGCGTGGCAGGAGGCAATCGACGAAGCTTCAGCCGAGCTGGGCACGGCCAGCCCGATCCAGATTTGTCACGACGAGGACGGAATCTGGCACGTGCAGTTTCTGGTCATCCACGGCGTCGCCTGGACGTTCACTGACCGCTTCATCGTGACGAGTTGGTCGCCCATCGCTCTGCGAGACTACCTTGACAAGATGGGCGACAAGATCGGCAAGCGCGAGTAGGCGGCCCTGGGGTAACGGTGACGATCGCGGACAGATCGACCGTCTGGAGGGGAGGAGGCCGTTCGGCTCCAAGGCGATCCTCACGTGGCTGACGCGTTCGCGGTAACCGTCGTAAGTGCTGCTGCCAACCGAGCTTACACTGCGAGGCGGCGACGTCGCGCGGCGGTTTACGATTGCCGGACAGCCGGGAAATGGCTTATAATCCGCCAGTGGCACCGATCACTATGCGGAGAGAGCGATGCTGTGCAGGCCGACTCCTCCGGGGAGGGTAACCGGAGTGTCGATGCAAGCTTGGGGCGCGGCACTGGTCGCGTTTGTCCTTGCCGGCATGGTTCTGCCGGCGCACGGGGACATTCTACATTTGAAAAGCGGCGGCAGCGTCGAAGGCACGATCGTCGAGCGTGACGAGCGGAGCTACAAGGTTCGCACGCTGGTGGGAACGGTCACGGTGCCGGCCGAGGCGGTCGTCCGGATCGAGGAGCGGCCCTCGGTCCTCGATGAGTACGTGCAGAAGCGGGAGCAGGTCGCCGACACGCCTGCGGCACAAGTCGAGCTGGCCGAGTGGTGCGAAGAGCGCGGGTTGAAGTCGGCCTGGCGAACGCATTTGAAGCGTGCGCTCGAGCTGGACGCGGATTACGAACCGGCGCGCAAGGCGCTCGGCTTCGTGCGCGTGGGCGGCATGTGGGTCGAGGGGCGCAGCGTGGCCGAACGCACCGAGAGCACCGCTGGCCAAAAAAAACCTCCCGAGACCGATGCCGCCGACCAGGATAGTCAGAAGGTCATGGCGGCGATTCA
>CAZDTB010000321.1:0-5642 GCA_964508075.1 uncultured Planctomycetales bacterium | reverse complement strand
GCATCTGGCTTTCGACGTTTGGTAGATCGCCGGTGACGCGGTCGAAGTACTCGACGCGCCATTTGAAGATGGCCATCTCCTCATAGTGCATCGCCGCCAGTGCCCAGGGCAGCCACGGCAGGAAGAAGAGCACCAACCCGAGCAGGTGCCACCAACTGGCGAAGATCTTCCAGCGGTTGCGCAGCAGCACGTACAAAAACGCCGGCAGCCCGATGCACACCAGCGGCAGCGGCAGCTTGTACAGCATCGCCAGCCCGGCCAGGAAGTAGCCCAGCAGCCACAGCGCGTTCCGCCTCCACCCCGGCGGCTCATCCTCCGAGGCCACCCACAAACACGCCAGCGACATGGTTATCAGCGTGGCGACACCCAGGTCGCTCGCCGCCCCGTGCGACCAACACAGTACCATTGTGCTCGAAGCGGCGGCAAAACCGGCGAAGATCGCCGCTCGATCACCCGCGATTCTCCGCGTCAGCCAGAAGATCGTGATAACCAGCAGCAGGGCGGCAACGGCGTTCGGAATCCGCGCTGAAACCTCGTCCACCGGCGCGCCGCGCAGGTAGCTCGTCAGGCACACCGCCCAGTAAGCTCCGGGCGATTTCTGCATGCGCGTCTCGCCGCAAAACTCCGGAATCACAATCGGTCGCCATTGCCAGCCCGCCTCGTCCCGGGCGGCCAGCATCGCACCGATGTTCTCGTGCATCTCGCGCGCCGGCTGAGCAACCCAGGCCTCGACCGGCTCCAGGCCCGCGCCTCCCTCCAGGTGGTAGAACGACAGCAGGATCGTCCAACCCACCAACGCGACGAACCAGGCCCAGGTGGTTGGTGCCATCGGCCGGCGTGTGCCCGCCGGCGCGCCGGATGAAATCGGATCGGACGGTGACAAGTCGAGTCCTTTCGCGCCTCAGGTAGCGTCGCCGGATCTCCGGATCTTGGCGAGGGGCGCTTCCATCGCCTGATTGACCTTGTTCATCAGCGTTACATAGCCAACCTGGGCCGCCATCATCTTCTTTAGAGCTTCGTTGCTGGCCATCTGCTGCTCGTATTCGGCCAGCTTGTGCTTGTCGGCGACTTCGATCGGCTTCTGCCCGACTTCGAGCTGTCGCAGATGCTGGGCGTGCGCGCTGTAAGCCTTGAGCAGCTCCTGGGCGTCGGCACTGCTTTCGACCTCCGTCCGCGCGCGCAAGAACGCCTGCACGTCCGGATGCTTCGCGATCGCCTCGCCCAACGCGTGCGCCTGGTCGATCAGTTCCCGCGTGTCAGCCATCGTGCACCTGCTTCCTTTCGGTTGCCCCGCTTTATTGCGATGCAAATTCTAGCAGCCCGTCGCCAACTTCGCATCCTCGCGGTTATGATGAACACGCGGTCCGCGGCGATCAGGCGCGGCAAACCAGCTCGGGAGAACCAGGCATGGCGATCAGTCGACGAGACTTCGTGTGTACCGCGGCCGGGCTGGCCGCAGTCGGACTAGGAGGTAGCCCAACCGGCATGGCACAGATCGCACCGGAAAAACAGACCCGCAAACGCGGCAAGGGTGGCCCGATCATCATCTCCAGCGGCAACGGCGTGCCCGCCTGCAACCAGGCCTTCGACCTGATCCGCCAAGGCACTGACCCGCTCGACGCCGTCGTCGCCGGCATAAACATCGTCGAGGACGATCCCGAAGACCATTCCGTCGGCTATGGCGGTTTGCCCAACGAAGACGGCGTGGTCGAGCTCGACTCCTGCGTCATGCACGGTCCGACCCACAAGGCCGGTGCGGTCGCCGGCCTGCGAAACATACGCAACCCCTCGAGCGTCGCCAAGCTGGTCATGCGACGGACCGACCACGTCCTGCTCGTGGGCGAGGGGGCCCTGCGATTCGCCCGGGCCCACGGCTTCAAGGAAGAGGAGCTGCTTACCGACGAGGCCCGGCAGATCTGGCTCATGTGGAAGGAGTCTCATTCCGGCCGGGATGACTGGCTCGATCCCGAGGCCGACCTCGAGGCAGCCGCCTGGAACCGCACGCGAGAGTTGCAGTACACCTACGGCACGATCACCTGCATGGCGCTGACCAAGGCCGGCGACCTGGCCGGCTGCACCTCGACCTCCGGCCTGTCGTACAAGATTCCCGGCCGGGTCGGCGATTCGCCGATCATCGGGGCCGGGCTGTACGTCGACAACGAGGTCGGCGCCTGCGGCTCAACCGGCCGCGGCGAAGCCAACCTCCAGAACTGCTCCTGTTTCATGATCGTCGAGTTCATGCGCCACGGCATGACCCCTGAAGAGGCCTGTTTCGCGATGCTGAAGCGCATCGCGGATAAGACCGAGCCGCGCCTCCGTGACGACGACGGCAAGCCCAACTACGGCCTCGTGTTCTACGCCGTCCGCAAGGACGGTCTCGTCGGCGGCGCCGCCATGTGGGGCGACCCAAAAATGACCATCCACGACGGCACAACCTGCCGTCAGGTCGAGTTGCCCTCACTGTGCGGCATGCGCCCGGAAGCGGTCGGATAATCTCAGGTAGGGTCCGCCATGCGGACCGTCACCAGACGTAGGGTCCGCCGTGCGGACCATCTCCAGGCAATACGACGTCGACCGCGATCTGGCGCCCGAACAGTCGGTGCCGATCGTTTTTGCGTCGATATCCTGATTTTCTCAAACACCCGGGCAGGCCTGCGCACTATAAGTTCTTGAGGTGTAGGTGACGCGGTCGCGTGACGTGAACGGGGCGAGGCTTGTGGGCACGCTGGATGCCGCTGGGAATGACGGTGCCGCCGACAGCCTCGCGGCCACGCTCATCGAGGCACTGCCGCGGCTCAAGCGCGTCGTGGCGGGGATGGGCTTCTGCCCGGCAGACGCCGACGACATCCTCCAGGACGTCTTCCTGGACGCCTCGCGGCGGCCGGGGCGGTATCGCGGGCCCGAGCAGGCGGAACGGTGGCTTCTGCGGGTCACCGTCAACCGCTGTCTGCTGGAATATCGCCGCCGCTCGCGTTTCCGACGCGCCGCCGGCGAGATGCTGAGGCGGCGTCAGACGCGACAACCGGCCGACTCGGCGTTGGACAGTGCGACAGCCGATGCGGCCGAGGAGATCGAGTTGATCCGCGAGACGTTACGAGAGTTGGACGGCTCACTGGCGGCACCCCTCGTGCTACGTTACTTCTGCGACTACAACGCCACGCAGATCGGCGAAATCCTCAACCTTCCACCCGCAACCGTCCGCGGCCACCTGCGAGCAGCACGCCTGTTCCTCGCTGAGCGGCTGATCAAGAGAGGTGTGCAGCCATGACGCAGCGATCGTGCGCCGAGGTTTGTGACCAGCTCGTCGATTACGCCGACGGCGAACTGCCGAACGCGGAATCGGCGGAGGTCGCCGCCCACGTCGCCGGCTGCGAGCACTGCCGTCACCAGCTCGCCGCGTTGAAGCACTCCTTAGCGCTGGCGCAGGTCATCTGGAACGACAATGAAGCCGATCTCGCCACCGTCGCCCCTCAACCGCCGTTGCGGATCACTCGCCCGCACGCGGCTTGGCGTTCGCGGCGTCGAGTTGCTGCGATCGCCGCTGCCGTGGCGTTGCTGGCAACAGCCGGTCTCTACCACCGAACGGTGCACCAGAATCCTCCAGCGACCGTACAACCGTCGGAGTCACCCACGCTACGTGAGCTGGAGCTACAAATCGCCCGCGCTGGTGTCGCGATGCAACTCCTGACCGCGGCGGACATTCTGGCCGAGCAACCGGGCGGCGAAGAATTCGCCTGCGAACGATACCGCTACGTGGTCGCCAGCTACCCGGACACCGAGGCGGCACTGCAATCCAAGTCACGCCTGGCATCCCTCTGCGAAAAAAGGAACGGAACATGAACCGCGCTCGAACCTCTGTCTGTCTGATTGGCTCCGCATTGCTGGTGGCGGCTGCACTGGCGCAAGACGACCTGCCCGAGTGGCCAGTACGTGAAATCGAGTTCGAGGTTCTGGATGAGCCGTTGGAACTCACGGACTTCAGCGCGCGCCCAGGGCAAGTCTGGCCCCGCTTCGCAGTAAGCTACACCGCGGATGAGATGCCCGGGTTCTACCGGTGGTCGCGGGAGGACCACAAGAAGACGCTTCAACAAGTCCAGACAGAAGGACTTCTCAACACAAGCTCGGCAAAGAACCTCTCCGAGCAACAACGCGAACTCGTGCAGTCCTCGCCATGGGTGCAAACGCGCAGCATTCGACGGGGAACCCTCGACGGCTACTCGGGCGACGCGACGCGATGCACGCTGTACGTGGTAACGGAACAGGATGCCCGAGTGATCGCCGAAGCCACGCTGGAGATGCACGACGCGAGAAGACGCGCGAATTTCGAGGAAGCCAAGGCCAAGGTGCTCAAGCATCGCGCGACGCTGGCTGAAGTGGAGGGAGAGTTGCCAGGGGCGGAGCAAAAGGCGCTGGAGGCCAGGGAAACCTACGAAAGTGCCCAAAAGGCCGCTCCGCATAAGAACCGCGAGGCTGCCCAGGAGGACAGCGAACGCCTGGAAGTGTCCCGGTGGTCGATCGAAGTCAGCATCGCCGGCATCAACGCCAAGATCGCGGCGATCCAGCGACTCAAGGCGGAGAAGGGTGCGACGCAGGATCTTGAGGGTCAGCTGATGCTGGACCGATTCCTGATGGAACAGGACATCGAGCTGGCCGGCCTCCTGGCACAGAAAGCCGTCATCGAAAACCGGCTCAACCTCGCGAAGGCCTACGTGTCAACCGGCGGGAGGTACGACGGGGCAGTCGAGCGCATCGCGAAGCTGGAGGATACGATCAAGACCACGAGGTACAACCTTGAATGGTACGACTACATGCTGCGCAACCCAGATTCTTCCCGGCCGCCGAGTGTGCCAAGGGACATGGTGCGCAAGCTAAATTCTCCCAGGCGGCCGGTCCGACTGTTCGGAAACGTCGTGATTCAGCCGATCAAGTATCCCGGCGAATGAGTTGACGCCCCTTCGTCGCTTCGTGGCTTCGTCGCTCCGTCGCTCTATCTGCGCTTGAACTGCCGCTCCAGGTCGCGCAGCGTCAGGTGTAGCGTCGTCGGCCGCCCGTGCGGGCAGTGGCTGCTGCGTTCGGCCAGCTCGCGGCGGGCCAGCAGAGCGGCGATCTCGTCGGGGGTCAGCGGGTCGCCGGCCTTGACGGCGGCCTTGCAGGCCATCATGTCGAGTAGCTCGTGCAGTAGCGTCTCGGTGCTGGGGCGTGCGCCCTGTTCGTTCAGCGTGTCCAGCAGGTCCTTGACGAAGCGTTGCCGGTCAACCTTCTCCAGAAACGTCGGAAACGCGTGCAGCGTGACACTTTGCGGCCCGGACGGCGTCAGCTCGATGCCCAGCCGGTGCAACACGTCGGCGTGCGTCTCCAGCGCCTCGAGCCGGTCCGCCGGCACGCGGACCACCTCCGGCAGCAGCAGCCGTTGCGACTCGAGCGACTGTTTGGTGATCCGCGCCCGAAACTGCTCGTAGAGAATCCGCTCGTGCAGTGCGTGTTGATCGACGATCATCAACCCGTCGTCGGTCTCGGCCACGATGAAGCTGTTGTGGATCTGGACAGCCCGCGCCACCGGGCTTGCAGTCGGTGGGGGCCCGGGAGACGGAGCGGCTGAAGGGACCCCTGTTTCGGATTGCGGAATGCGGATTGCGGATTGC
>CAZDTB010000320.1:0-5645 GCA_964508075.1 uncultured Planctomycetales bacterium | reverse complement strand
GACGCCCGCCCCACCTCTACAGAAGGTTGCTTGTTTCTGAGACAGTACACTAGAACACCGCGTGACATATCCACACCGCCGCCAGGATCCCCGCCAGGTCCGCGATCAACCCGGCCACCATCGCGTGCCGGATCTTCTTGATCCCCACCGACCCGAAGTACAGCGCGATGATATAAAACGTGGTATCCGTACTGCCGAACATCGTGGACGCCACTTTGGCGTTGAACGAGTCCGGCTCGGCCTGCACGATCTCCGCCACAAAGCCCAGCGAGCCGGACCCCGAGAGCGGCTTCATCAAGGCGACCGGTAGCACCTCCGCCGGCATGCCCACCAACTCGGTGAGCGGCGCCAGTTGCTCGGAAAGGAAATCCAGCGCGCCGGACACGCGGAACAAGCCGATCGCCGCGAAAATTGCGACGATGTAGGGCAGGATCTTGAGGAAAATGTCGAATCCCTCCTTGCCGCCCTCGATGAAGGATTCGTAGACCTTGACCCGCTTGATCATCCCGTAGCCGATGATCACGAAGAAGATCAGTGGGATCGTCCACAGCGAAATCTGATCAACCACTAACTTGAAGATCGAAGTGTCTTGCATCACTCACCCTCCCCGTTGGCGCTGTCGGATGTCGCCAGCGCCGCACCAGCCGTTCGTTCTCGGGCGCTCTCGGCGACAGCGGCGCTCGTTGAGAAGATGCTCAGCTTGCCGAGGACCTTGACCATGACGATCGCCACTACGGTCGCCACCGCGCCCGCCAGCATGCAGGTCCCGATGATCTCGAACGGGTCGGTGCAGCCGGCGGATTTCCGCATCGCCAGCAGCGTCGTGGGCAACAGCGCCAGTCCGGCGGTGTTGTAGCCTAACAGCATCACCTGCGAGTCGGTCGCGACTTCCGGATTCGGGTTGAGCGTCTGAAGCTCCTTCATCGCCTTGAGGCCGAACGGCGTGGCGGCGTTGCCCAGCCCCAGAAGCGTGGTGGTCCAGTTCATCAGAATCGCCCCGCTGGCCGGGTGATCCTTGGGCACGTCCGGGAACAGGAAGCGGATGATCGGGTAGAACACTTTCGCCACCAGCTGCACGATGCCGGCGTCCTCTCCGACCTTCATCAGCCCGAGCAGCAGCACCATCGACGCGACAAACCCCAGGGCGATCTCAAATCCCCTCACCGCGTAATCGAAAGACGCATCCGTGAGCGACTGGAGCGTCACCAGCTTGCCGTCGTCGACCAGCTTGCCGCCCACTCCCACCTCATACGCGCCGTGGTCCTGACAATCCCACTTCAGCAGAAAGCCGGTTCCCACGGGCGTGGCCGAGATCAACCAGGGCCTCTCCGCCTGCCGCTGCCGTTCTTCGGGTCGGATAGCCAACGTGCCGGACTGCCTGGTCAACGTGTACTCGAAGTCCCGCACTTCCTGGTCGCTGCCCAGCACGCGAATCGTGACCGTGTTCTCCCCCTCCAGCAGGCGGTCCGCCGGTATGGCGCTCGTAGTGGCTCGGTAGTGCTGAATCACGCACAGCACAAACGCCATCAGAATCATCAACCCCCAGATGGTGTTGATGTTCAGGAAGAATCGCATGAATTGGCCGAAGACTCTCATCCTCGCGGCACCTCCACAGAAACCCGTTGCCGCTCGTCCGCGTCAAACCACCCGCTTGGCGGCGAAGAATGTGCGCTCGCGGTACTCCGAGTACAAGCGATCGCTCTTGTTCAGGCTGCTGATCTGCACCTCCGGCGGCGCGCAGTGCACGAAGTGCGTAGGTGTGATCGCGAGCCCGACATGGAAGATCCTGCCGCCGGCACTGATGAAATACAGAAGATCGCCCGGCCGGATGCCGTCGCGATGCCAACGCGTCGCCACCAGCCGGCCGTGCAGAAACTGCTGAGCCGCGTCGCGCGCCATCGTCAGCCCGGTCTGCGTGGAAACGTTCCTGACCAGCCCGCTGCAATCCAGACCGATCGGCGAGACCCCGCCGAATAAGTAGGGCCGATAGAGCAGCCTCAAGGCTCTGCTGATTTGGCCGGCCGCGGCCGACGAGCCGTCGTGCACGCGCACATCAGCGGCGTCCACGTGGAAGGTCCCACCCTCTGGTTGCATCAGGGTCATCTGGTCGGATGCGGCAGAAGCGATCGGCAGTGTAGCTCCCTGCACAACTCGTCGGTCGGCCGTCTCCACGTCTCGCAGCAGAACCGCCTGTCGAGCTGCGGTGTACCGCTTGAACTCGTCGACAGACATTACGCGTACGCAGTCTTCGCGCACCCAGCCGCAGTATCCGTCACCGCCGTGCAGCAGGAAGTAGCCCGCGTCTCGGTCGAGCAGCAGCACCGGCTCACCGTAGAGCAACTGCGAGCGCAGCCCCGCCGCCTCGGACGGCTCGGCGAAGGTGAGCGCCATCGGCGCGACGCAGACGCCGTATCGCTCGTCATCCAGGTGTCCCTCCTCTGGCAACACGCGCACCTCGTGGTGGACTTTCCTGACGCCGACCGCCCGCAGCGCATCAGCCAGCGTCTCGCGCATGATGGTGACGTTTGTCGCTCCGCCCACGACTACGCCGTCGCCATCGACGCTGATCTGCGGTTCAAGATAAACCATCGACCGGTCGCTCAACGCCGTCCGCAGGAACATGTCGCAAAACCAAGCCGCCCGCTCGACCGGCAGGTCACCCACCGGCCAAACGCGGCGAGCCGCCCGCGCCAGCTCCTGTTCCCAACTGTCATCCGGGAGATACGGAACCGCGCGAACCGTCCCGGGCTCGCATTCCGCTTGGCGCCGGACTTTGTCCGCTCCCAGTGCCTCACGCTCAGCGTCTGCAAAAGAAGTGATTCCCCGGTAGATTTGCTCCGCACACCCGCGGTGAAACGCTTGCCGATCAAGCCCGTCTGTTCTACCGCCCGGGCTCTTCAGAAATACGCGTGCACCAAGCACTCCCGGCCGGGACGCCGACCGGCCAGCCGAACTCCCCTCGGTTCGCACGTCGACATCAACCGCCTCCGCCAGGTGTCGCGCCAGCGACTGCGACGGCTTGCCTTCGGCGAGCGACGAGACCCCGCTGGTGTCGGAGGCCGCGAATTCGATCGTGACGGCCAGATCGGTCGTGTGTTGCCTGCCAATCGTCCTGAGCGCCGCCGGCGTGCCGGCTTCGAGTCCGGGCACGGGTCGGTCATCCGCGCGGGTCATGACCGGCACGCCGCCGGCCTGGCGGATCAGATGGTATAAGTGGCCCCCGGTCATCAACGCCAAGTCGTCCAGCCGGCGCCGATCGACGCTCTGCGCACCGCCACCCGCCGGGTCAATGACGAGCACGACACCCTTCAGCTCACCGGGTTCCGGCAGCCAGGGTGGCTGGTACTGCTCAATCGCGCGTTGGACAGTGACGTCTTCATTCATGACGGAATCAGCCGCACACGATGGCGCGGCCGACGCTGGCGCGGTCAGCAATGTTCCCACGCTGCTGTGACCGAGCTCTTTGAGGAGGAAGATAACGGAATCCGCCGACCGATGCGTGCCGTCTGAGCGGGATTTTGTGTCGGATCCTCGAGGCGATTCGGATGCCGTTCACGGAAGGAGCGCTCCGGACTCACCAGCTACGCGCTTGCCGAACTGCCGTGCCAGGGTTAATACGTCCGCAACGGGGGCGGGCGACAGTCGAGACTTCACGCATGGCGCGGCGAAGCTCAAAACGGCCGAGCAGTCGCGAGCGGTCCGCGGAAAGCAGCCCGAACCGATCGAGAGCGTTCTGGTATGTAATCCTGATCTCGCTCGCGTTGGGAATCGTGGCCCGGATCATCGCGATCCTGATTGCGCCGCAGACCTCGTACCTGCCGGACCATATCAGCAACATGGGCTGGTCCACCTGCGCGGTGCGGCACGGCCCATGGCACGTTTACGATCTGCCCAAGAACCAACCGCTGGTCGTCAGGAAGACTGCCCGCGACGGGCGTGTCGGTGAGACCATCGACTTCAACGCCCACGCCTGTAACTATCCGCCGCTGAGCGTCTATCTGTTCTGGCTCCAGGGCGTTGTGTGGCACACCCTCGATCACGAGATCGTCACGCTAACGCCGCCGCCCGGGCTCGCGCGCGCCTTTAACCTCACGCAGCCCGTTAGTTCTCGTGTCATCGACACCCGCGTGTCGCGCTTCGCCGACGCGCTGCCCGGAATCATCTTCGACTTCCTGCTCGCCTGGGGCGTGGCAATGCTCGTACGCGCCCTGCGACCGGAGCGCCGCAGCCGAACACTAGAGGCCTTGGCGTTCGCCATCACGATCCTGGCCCCGCCGCTCTTTCTCGACTCAGCCTTCTGGAACCAGGCCGACTCGTGGATCACCTGTCTGCTGGTATGGTGCCTGGTATTTCTCATGCGGGAGCGCCTCATCGCGGCCGGACTGATCTACGGCGTAGCGATCATGACCAAACCCCAGGCGATCCTCTTCGCCCCGGTCTTCGTTTATGTCTTTTTTGCGCTGCGATTCATGCCCGGCGGCATGTGGCGACGCGCGCTGGGATTGTGGAAGACCGCCGTCGTCGCGCTGCTGGTCGTGGCATTCGTTGCCGCCCCCTTCATGATTGCCGACGCCGGGAGCGCCGCAAACTCGGACGGCGCCTTTCGCTGGTTCAAGCGCAGCTATCTCGGCACAGTCGGCGCCGAAAGCTACCAGCGAACAACGCTCAACGCGTTCAACATCTGGTGGCTCGACATGCTCTCGCAAGGCTCGCCGCCATCGGATCGCGCGGGGCAGCAGGCCTTCTTCAGAAAGCTCTACAGCCCCGACGAGACGCTGCTGGGAATCCGCAAAGGCCTGCTCGGCAAAGTGCTCCTCGGAGCGGGCATCGTGCTCGCGTGGCTGCTCTGCGCCAGAAAATGGCGCTGGGCGCCGCAGTCCTGGCCGGCGTGCACGTTCGTAATCCTGCTGGCGGCGTTCACGCTGCCGATCAGCGTACACGAACGCTACATCTATTACTGCATCCCGTTCGTGATCGCGCTGGCCTGTCACGAGCGGAAGTGGATTCCGCCGCTGATCGCGCTGCTTCTGGTCGGCACGTTCGAAATGACCTCGTTTCGCTGGGCGAGCTTGCAGAAGATCTACACGCCCGAAAGCGTGGCACGCGGTGCGTCCGGCTTGTTGGCGGTACTGACGGTGCTCTCGCTGCTCTATTCGTACGTCGTGCTGATTCCGCGCATAAGAGACTCGAGTGCTGGCCAACGGCCGTTGTCTTGAGTACTAGAATCAACCTCGTGCTCGCTCACGACTGAAGCATCTTTTCGAGAACGGTTCACATGCAACGCAATCCGATACTCTGGCTGACACTCGCCGTGCTGTGTCTGATCGTCGGCTGCCAGCGCGACAGCGGCCCGGCACGCGTCTCGCGCGCCCGCGAGATCATGGGCACGTTCGCCACGCTCACCGCAATCGCGCCGGACGAGACGACGGCAGCGGCGGCGGTCGAGGCCGGCTACACCCGGCTCCAGGACGTCAACCGCCTGATGAGCGACTACGTTTCCGATAGCGAGGTTGGCCAGCTCAACCGACTTCCCGCCGGCGAGAGTTTGCCGCTGTCGCCCGAGACGTTTCGCTGCCTGCAACGGGCGATCGAGGTGAGCCAAGCCAGCGGCGGCGCTTTCGACGTGACCTGCCGTCCGTTGGTTT
>CAZDTB010000319.1:0-5657 GCA_964508075.1 uncultured Planctomycetales bacterium | reverse complement strand
AACTGGGCTTGCCGCGAGGCGCTGGTGTCGGTGCTGAGCCACTTCCCGCAAGATGAAGCGACGATGCATCTTGCCATCCTCGCGCTGGTCGATCCCAGCGAGGGCATCCGCCGACAGGCGCTCGCTGAGCTCAAGCGTCGGGACGACCCCCGAGTCATACCGCAGTTTCGACGGGCGCTGGTGACCGACAACGACGAGTTGATCAAGCGGGCGGCGATCGGGCTGGGCGCGTTGGAAGCGACGGCCGCCGTGCCGGATCTGATCGATCTGCTGACGGCGCGGCGGGACAAGATGGTCGAGGTCTCGACGCGCACTTATTTCGCCAACTATGTGGTCACGTTCGACACGCCGACGGTGATCGCGCTCGGCAACGTCGCGCACATCCGACACCGCCCGGTGCTGGGCCTGCCGGCCTTGGGAACCGGTTTGGTGTTCGTGAATCGTGACTACCAGCTACGGAGCGTTACCGTCTTCCGCACCGAAGTGATGGAGGCGCTGAAGCGGATTACCGGGCAGAACTTCGGATTCGACGCGGTGGCGTGGCGTCGCTGGTATGAGGAGCAATAGCCATGAAAACCATATGTGCGCTTGTCGCGGTGGTCGGCTTGGCCGCGTTCGGAGTGGCGTCGGCCGACGAAGTTGACGATGACGGGTTGATCGCACAGGTTGCGAGCGAGCGTCCCAACGCACCCGGCGCTGAGGCTGCCGACCGGAAAGGACTCGCGGACCTGGGGCAGGCCGAGCGGGAAGCCCGGATCGACCTGACCTTGGCGCAGAGCCGGCTGGAACTGGTGCTGGCCCGCAAGGCGCTGCGCACGCATCAGATCAAGGATGCCGCGATCCGGGCGCAGCGCGTGCTGAATCTGCTGAAGGAACTGCCGCTGGAGCTGGACGCCAGCGAGTACGAATTGCAGGCCGAGGGTATTCTGGCACGGGCCGAGAAGGCCGGCGTGGATCTTGCCGCGCTCGCCGAGCAGGCGCCCGGCGAGAAGATGTCAAGGGGTTTCGACGACTATCTCGACCGGCAGACGCAGGCGGCCGCGGAGGTGGGGCGGCGGTATACCGGAGCCGAGCGCGATACGATCAACACGCGGATAGATGCTCAGACGCTGCGACAACGAACGTTGCGACGTCAGATACCGGGGGACTACGGGTATCGCCCGGGCCGGGAGATCTTCGACACCGACACCATCCTGGAGCGTGATCACCAGCGCGTGTATTACGAAGACGCCTTGCAGAAAGCCTATTCGGCGGATGCGGCGCGGCTGTTGACCGAGGCGGACGAAGCGCGGGTGGCCCCGGTCGGCGAGATCGCCTATCCCGACGACTGGCCGGAGAGGGTTGCCAAGCGGGCCAAGTACGCCGGCGGCGAGATCGCCCGCTCGGAGAGCTGGATCGACCAGGACGGTCGCGAGTGGTACGTGGCGGTCTACGATATCCGCGATCTGACTTACGTCCCGCCCGATTTCCAGCCGACCTTCAGCCTTGATCCGGCGGAGGACCTGCGCAATGCGCTCGATCGGCACGCGCTGCGTTGGGGGCACGGCTTTTTCGGCGGCCTGTACCCGTGGGACCTCGACGTCGCCATTCCGCTGCTGCGTTACTTCGGCGGGGTGGACGATTACGCCTGGCGCGGACCGAAGTACAGCGCCGAGCGGCAGGAGCAGATCGTCGAGATGATCAAGGCGTTCACGACGAAGTCGACCGAGCGCAAGATCATTCCGCTGGCGCCCTAGAGCCGCCGGCGGGAAGTGCGCGACGACTTGGACAGTATGAATCAGAGCCCCGAGCGCCCGCGAGCGGGTGTTCGTGCGTACGGTGTGGGCTGCGTTTGGTGGAAGCGAGGCGTAAGCGGCAGACGTGGCCTGGGGAAAGAACCGGCAGACGTATGAAGGAGACTCCGGTGCGACGACTGAGAAGCGTGGGTTGTTTGGCGTGCGTGTTGGCCTTGTTCGGGCTGCCGGCGGGATGTCCGACCGACGGCACTGGGGTCGGGGACGGTTTGCTCGGCGGTGGAGGAACGGGCAACGAGAACGGCGTTGTGCTGCCTGAGGTCGATCCGGACGACCCGCTACTGCAACTGCTGAGCCGGGCCGAGCAGATCGTCGGAGCGGACCATCCGCGGGCGGTGCTGGTCGAAGCCCGCGGTACGCCGGCCAGCGGAAACGCCACCACGGCCGACGATATCGTCACCTGGCGATTCCTTTTCATGGCGGACTCGGACGTTCCCGGGGCCAGCACGGTCGTGCTCGACTACGCCGGCGGCAAGTTCAGTGAGCCGCAACTGCTGATGCAGGGGCTGATCGGCACGATGTATGAGCGCCTGCCGCGGACAATGACGCTGACGACGGCGATCCAGTTCCTGCGCGACGCCGGCTACGATGACTCCTTCTCGCAGGTCGTTCTGCGCAAGCCGCTGACGTTTCCCGTGCCGTACGAGGCGTACTACGCGTTTACGGTGGGCAGTCGCTCTGTACTAGTGGGCATGGCGACGGGAGAGGTCAGCGAGGAGTAACCTGCATCACCTATAACCGCGATTCGAAGAAGGAGACTGTGCAAGTCAAGATAGTGTGGCAAGACCCACCCCATAGGGCTCGCGTTCCCGTCAACGAGCCGCGCTCGCACCTCTGCGAGGTGGGCCACGCGGCCGACCGGCTAATCTGACCCCGTCCCTCTCTATCTGCCGTCTGCAACTGGGACGTCGTTTGCTCCAAGCTATGGCTGCGGCCAGTTGCAGTTGTCGCCATACTGGCCCAGCAGTTCGGCCAGGTCGGCCAGGTCGACGTCGCCGTCGCCATGATCGCAGCCGTCCGGGTCGTACGGGTCGAGGTCGCACTCGAGGGGCGTGGCCCCGGTGGTCATGCCGTAATACGACAGGCATTCGGCCAAGTCGGCGAGATTGACGAGGCAATCAAAGCTGCCGTCGATATCGGCCAGGCAATACCTGCCGGACTCGCCCCGGTTGGGGCAAGACGGGGCGAACAGCTCGAAGTAAAACTGGAACGTGTTACAGATCGAGTAAGTCCCGTCGTAGATCGCGTCGCTCAGATTCGGGTCGCTATACAAGTTGGGATCGAGAAAGATGTCGAACCAGCCGTCGACCCCCGGGGGACGCGCGGGCAGCCCGTTCGGGTCCATGTAAACCAGGGCCGGACCCGCGAGGGCACCTGGAGTGGGAATCGTCTCAAACCAGTGCGCATAGCCGAAGTCCGTCAGTTCATCCCCATCGAGATCACTGCCGTCGAGCACGAACGGCGTGAGGATATCCAGGCCCCAGATGTTCCCCCAGTACTCCTCCGCCGGATGGGCCGAACCCGGCACGTTTTCGATCAGATAGCCGGCGATCGCGACTCTACCCGTGCTGTTCCAGCCGTTCTCCTCACCGTAGACCATGAGGACCACCTTGAGGTCGCCGTCGTCGGCCTGCGAATTGGTGTACTCTGCGAAACCCAGGCCGCCGACAGCGACCGGGCCGTCGATGTCACCCCAGTCCAGCGTCAGCTCAGTGGTCTCCTGCGCAAAGAAGTATCCCGACCACTGCGTCGCAGCCCATAGCGAGTACCCGTAGTTGCGCAGGTTGCTCGCCGGCGTGACCTTTCCACTGCCTTCATCGTAACACAGGTGCCCCGTGCCGCTGATCGGCAGGATTTCGGGACTCGCCCAGACGGGCGCACCCAGCAACGCAAGCGTCGCCGCAATGAACAAATGCTTCATGGTTTCACCTCCGCACGAGAGATTAATCGATGGCGTTACAGAATCCAGCCTCGAGGCTGGTCTCTTTCTTGGTTACGGCCAGTTACAGTCGTCGCCGTACTGGCTGAGCAGCTCAGCCAGGTCGGCCAGGTCAACGTCACCGTCGCCAGGCCACCAGGGATCGTACGGATCGACGTCACCCATCATGAGCGTGGCAACGCAGTTCGGGTCGATCGGCGTGCCGCACCCGTAGTTCTGCAGGAGCTTGGCCAAGTCAGCCAGACCGACGATGCAGTCATAGCTGCCGTCGATGTCGGCTTCGCAGTACCGGCCGGAATTGCCTTGGTTCGGGCAAACCGGGGCATACAGCTCAAAGAAGAACTGCGCGAACGGGTACCCGTTCACCGCGCCACCGAAATCGTAAGTGCCGACAAGGTAAGGCTGCATGTTGTTCGGATCGATGTTGTTCGGACCGTTGTTCTGAAACAGGCAGAACGCATCCTCGACACCGGGGCACTCCGGCGGAAGGTTGTTCGGGTCGATCAGACCGCAAATGCCCTGCCCGTGCAGGCAGCCCGGGGTCTGGCCGCTGAGGAAACACCAGTAACCGAAGTCTCGCAGGTTGTCACCGTCGATGTCGCTGCCATCAAGCACGAATGTTTCGACCTCGACGCGCCAGATGTAGCCCCAGTACTCGTCGGGCGGATGCACGGAGCCGGGGATGTTGGCGACCATCCAGCCCTGGACAAAGACCCAGTCGTCGCAATTGTCGCAGTCGTTCACTCCCTCGTACATGAGGTAGATCGCGTAGAGGTCGCCATCGGTAGCCTGCGAATTGGTGTACTGGAGGAAGCCGAAGCCGCCGATGCCTACCCCAGGTTCGGTAACGTCGCCGAGGTCACCCCAGTCCATGGTCGAGTCGCCGGCCCAGGGATTCTGAGCCCCAAAGCCATTGACGTACGAGTAGGGGGTGTACCAGAGGGGGGCGCCGAGATCTCGGGTCTGTGCGGTGATGGGCGTTACGGCCCCGGTCGCCACGTTGTACCTGAGGTGACCTTGCAACCCATCGATCGGCAGGATTTCGGGTCCCGCGAGAAGCGGCGGAACGATCAATCCAAATGCCGTTAACAGAAGCAAGCGTCCCATGACTCAATCTCCATGCGAGATAGTTCAGCTCATGCCGTCGTCCGAAGCCGCGTAGCAACAGCTTTGTTTGGCGTTACGGCCAATTGCAGTCGTCGCCGTACTGGCTCAGCAGCTCGGCCAAGTCAGCCAAGTCCACGTCGCCATCGCCGCCGGCCGGCTCGATGTCACCGTCCCAGCGGGTCATGCCGGCAGTCGCACCGTAGTTGGACAAGAGCTTAGACAAGTCGGAAATGTCAACGACGCAATCGTAGCCTTCAATGTCTCCCGTGCAGTACTTACCGCCTTCGCCCGGGTTCAGGCAGACGCTGCAGTCATCCCCGATCTGCTCGATGATCAGAGCCAAGTCGACCAGGGTTACATGGCCGTCGCCGTCGACATCGCACTCCCACGGCGGAGGAATTATCTGGCAGAGAGCCAAATCAGTCACGTCGACGTCGCAGTCGCCGTCGATGTCGGCCGTGCAATACGCCCCGGTGGCACCAGGATAAGGACAGCCGACCTCACCGAACAGCTCGAAGTAAAACTGCGCGAAAGTCAGCGGCAAGCCGCCGAACCAGTAGGTGCCCACGTAGTACGGCTCGATGATCGGCTCGAGGTTGTTCGGATCAATGTTGTTCGGGTCGTTGTTCCAATTCGGATTGACGAACAGGTCGAAGGCGTCCTCGACGCCGGGGCATTCCGGCGGCAGGTTGTTCGGGTCCTGACCGACGAAACCACAGATGGCCGGCCCATGCCGGCAGCCCGGCGTCCGGCCGCTGAAGAGCTGGAAGTAACCCCAGTCCGTCAGCCCATCGCCATCCAGGTCACTGCCGTCGAGC
>CAZDTB010000318.1:0-5660 GCA_964508075.1 uncultured Planctomycetales bacterium | reverse complement strand
GATGCGATACAAGCGCGGACGGATAGCAGGAAGGAATGCGGGCTGCACGCCGGCGGCCCTGAGCGGTGCGAGTTGCGACGAGGCCGATATCGCGGAGGTGACGACTGCCGCTCACAGCGCCCCGCGCACGCGTCGGCACAGTGATGCGTATATCCCGACGGTGCGTGCTGTGGCCGCAAGCGTAGCGATCGAGAGGGCGGCTCGGGATAGAAATGGGGGAGCCGGGCCTTGCAACTGTGCTATAGATGAGCTATACTTAGATGTACGATATATTGTTCGGCTAGAGGTCAGGCACGTGGCGTTCACACGAGATCTACTTCGTGGAAGCTTGGATTTGATGGTCTTATCGGACCTCAACCGCGGCAGTCGCTATGGGTACCGCATTCTCAGTTCGCTCAGGGCACGCAGTGACGGGCGCGTCGACCTAAAAGCCGGAACTTTGTACCCCATCCTGCATAAACTTGAGCGGAGCGGCTGCGTCCGCTCCTGGTGGGACAGCTCCACCGGGCGCGACCGCAAGTGGTATGCTCTAACGGATAAAGGGCGGCATCGGCTGGAGGCGGATGCCCGCGAGTGGCTCGACTATGCCGCGTGCGTTCGAGGGATACTGCGGCCGGTCATTGGCGCGATCGAGGGCGGCGCGGTCGAGCCGACCGTGAACGGGGGGGGAACCTAGGCCGGCGGCCGCCCAGCGTGGTGGAGGTGCGGCGATGCACGACGCGGACTTTGAATCCTACCTTGACCTGCTCTCACGTTTTCTGAGGCTGAACCGGCGGCAGCGCGAAGATATCGGGCGCGAGCTGCGCGCCCATCTGGAAGACGCGATCGAAGACGAGATGGCGGGCGGTGTCAGCCGACCGCAAGCGTTACGGCACGTGCTGGATGATTTCGGTGATGCGGCCGAGCTGGCCGCGCGTTTCAGCAAGCTCGAGCGACGACGGAGGTGGCTCATGCAAGGGACGGTGGTAGCGGCATGTATCGGCTTTCTGGTCCTGGCGATCAACATCTTCTCGCCTGACGCAACCGTGCCGGTGGGCGTGGCGCTTGCCACTGCCCAGGCCGGTGACGAGCAGATTGGCGCGGCGGAGACGCCCGACCAGGAGATCCGCCAGGCGCTCCAGACCCGGATTGGTGAGGTGACCTTCCAGGAGGCGCCGCTCGATCAGGTCCTGGAGTGGCTCAACGAGTTCATGCAGGTAAATCTGCACGTTCAATGGCGGCGTCTTGAGGATATCGGGATCGAGCGCGGAACGCCGATCGACATGAATCTGCGCGATGTGAGCGCCGAGTGCGTGTTGCGCCTGGTTGTAGACGAGTTTCCCGAGGTCGACGTGGATTACGAGATCCTCGACAACGTGCTGATCATCTCGTCGCGGGAGGCGCTGCAGCGTCGGGCGACGACCAGAGTCTATGACGTGCGCGACGTGCTCCGGGCCATTGCAGCGGAGGTTGTACCCGCGCCCGGTTATCGCACAACTGGCATGGTCGGTGACGCCGCGTCGCCCAGCGGGGCGATGGGAACCAGCGGAAGCGGTGAGGGGTCGATTTTCCGCGGCTCCGGCAGCGGATTACCTGGTGGCGGCGGTTTCGTCGCCACCGCGGCGTACCAGGAGTCACCCGAGCAGCGGGCCGTGAACGAATTCACCGAGCTGCTCACGAATGCCGTCGCGCCCGACACCTGGCAGTCGAACGGCGGCGTCGGCTACGTGCAGATCCTCAACGGCATGCTCGTCGTGCGACAGTACGAGGGTGTGCATGCGGACATTCGACAGCTTCTGGCCGACGTGCGCGCGGTGGCAGCGGAGCTGGAATGATCAGTGCGGGCGGAATTCCTCGCCGATGCCGTCGATGAACAGCTCGACGCGGCCGCAGCGCTGGCAGCAGTAGACGTCGAAGTGCTCGCGGTTGACGAAGAGCTCGCCGAGATCGCCGAGGAAGAAGCCCCAGCCACGCGAGCCTTCGTGGAATTTCTTGGTGCCGACGTATGCGAGTCCGGTGTTACAGCGCGGGCACAACATCGGGTCGATGTCGTCTGAGGGGGGCATCGGTTCTCCCTTCGTCGGCCGGGACTGAGCCCGGTACACAGTGTGGCACGGTCTGACGAAGTCAGGCCGTGTCTTGCGGGGCTCCCACGGCCAAGCTGCTGCTTGACCGTGCCACCCCGGCGTTACGACTCGGCCGGTGCGGGGCCCGGCCGCTACGTTCGGCTGGCGGGGCGGCGGCCGCTACTTCGGTTTCTGCGACTCGGCCGAGGTCCTCAGCAACTCGAGTGACGCCGCGTCTTGCAGGCGCGACAGATCGGTCCAGAACGTGCCTTCGCCGGCGAAGATTAGACGAATGCTCTCGGGCTCGAACTGATCGGCGAAGGTGTACAGGTTGTAGGCCCGGCCGGTGCCGAAGGCCTCGATCAGCAGGCGCTTGCCGTCGGCGTCGGCCTGGTTGCTGAGCTTCTCGACGTCGGCGTTGGCCTTGCCGAGCACGCGGGTCTTCTCGGCGTCGAGTTGGGCGATCTGCTTCTCGATCCGGGCGACCTCCAAGTCACGCTGGGCGTCAATCTCCTCGGCCTGCTTGTTGCCCTTGGCGAGGATCTCGGCGACCTTTTTCCGCGTTTCCGCCAGGATCTGCTCGCGCGCGACCTCGATCTGGATCTTGGCGGTTTCGAGGTCGGCCTTGACCATGGCGGTTTCCTTCTGCTTCTGTCGCGTGAGATCCTCTTCCTTGGCGATGTAGCCGCGCTGGATGGTGGTCCTGAGGTCCATCTCCTCGCCGGCCACCGCCGTCCCGCCGTGGACCTCGAAGTTCTGGATCAGCGCGATCAGGATCTCGATATCGCGTTCCTTGGCGACCCGTTGGAGCGTCTCGGTGACCTCCCGCTGGTACAGCTCGCGCTTCTCACCGCGGATGAAGTCGGTGCTCTCGTACTCGGAGCCGATGTTGCGGCAGATGGAGCGAATCTGGCCCAGGACAATCTGCTTGATCTTCTCGACGTTGCCGAAGCGGGCGATCATCTGCGGTGCGTGCTCGGGATGGCGACCCCAGACGACGGTCACCTCGATCTCGATCGTGAAGCCGTCGCTGGCGGGGAAGCGGATGTTGTCGCGGACGTCCTCGGTCTTGAGCTGCGAGATCTCGTTGTAGCCGATCTGCACAACTTCGACCTTGTGGACGAAGGGGTTGAGGTAGTAGATGCCGGGTTGCAGGATGTCCATCAGCACGCCGCGCTCGCCCTTGGCGGCCAGCTTCTGGACCTCACGGCGCTCACCCTCGAGGGGCTCGCCGTCGGGACCGATCGCGGTCTGGGTGATGACCTCGATGCCGGGCGTCTTGCCGAGCTGCGAGATGACTACGCCGCAGCAGCCGAGCGGCACGACCTTGGCATCGACCAGCTCGACCTTGTACGCCAGCGGGTTGAGGCGGTACGTACCGGGCGTCAGCACCTCGCGCTGGATGCCCTGGTAACCCGCATCGACCACCTCGGATTCCTGGTCCCACGGTTTGCCGGCGAGGCTGGTGACGAGGCCGACCTGGGGCCACGCGCCTTCGATCGTGGGAACCTGATAGTCGGCATCGCCCGCGGCATATACCTCGCGCCAGGTTTGCGGGTCGCCGGCGGGGATCTCCAACAATGGCTTCTCCTCCCAGTCCCATTTCCACGGGTTGTAGAAATAGCGGCCCGGTCCGAGCGCCCGGCGCTGAATGCCTTTCTGTCCTTCCTCGGCGATCTTCTGACCGGGTGGCAACTCCTGGCCGGTCTTGCGGATGAGCACGAGGCATTTGTCGGGTGGAACATACGCCCGGCAGGCGGTCCAGGCATACCCCAGGCCCAGGCCGACCAACACCAGGACCACACCCACGACGGTTCCGATTATGCGGTAGAGAGACATGGCATTTCTCCATCAAGCGTCGAGTGTTCCTTCGTCCCGTGCATCGCCGATCACTCGGGGCTCGGGTTTGCTCTGCCGGCCTCCGTGGGGTTCGACAGGCTACGGAAGATGTCGGCGAACGGTCCTTCGGTGCTGGCCAGGACCGACTTCAACGCCGGTCCGAGCTTCTGATAGAAGAAGTACTGCGCGTACGCCTCGCCGCCCCCGAACGCGTTGATCGCGTCGCTTAGCGGCTTGGCCTCGGCCTCGTAGTCGAGCAGGATGACTTCGGCGGCAGCTTCGCCGCGGGAGACCAGGGCGGCGGCAGTCTCCTGGGCGGCTTCCAGTTCGAGCTTGGCGACCTCGAATCGCTTGTCGGCCTCGGTCAGGGCGACCGCCTTGTGCTGCTCGGCCTGAATGGTCATCGTCACCACCTCGCGGTCGGCCTCACCGATCTCCTGGTTCTGACTCTGCATCTCTTCCTGCTCGACCAGCCGGGCCTGCGACTCGGCCAGCTTGATCTCGTTCTGATACTGGGCGATCTGCTGCTCGGCGATCTGGCGATCGCTGATCGGATTGGCGATCGCGGCGGGCGGCTCGATGCGGCGGATCAGCGTGGCGCGGATCTCGATGCCCTGCGCCGAGCACTGCTGCAGCAGCCCCTCGAAGACGCGGTCCTGAAACGCCTTGCGCGATTCGCCCGAGATGAATTCGCGGGCCTCGAGCTTCGACCCCTCGATGCGGGCGAACGACTTCATGTAGGGGATGATCAGCTTGGTCTTGACGTCCTCGTGATTGCCGATCGCCGCCATAACGTAGGGGGCCATGTCCTGGCGGACGGCGTACTCGACCGTGCCCTCGATGATGATCTGGAAGCTGTCCTTCGAGGGGAAGAGGATCGCATCCTTTTCGCTCAGGTCGAGCGTGTGGCTGCGCACGTCGATGATGTCGATTCGCCGTACGTAGGGGTTGTTGTAGTAGAGCCCCGGGGGCAGCACGTCGGGCTGGACGCCGCGCCCACCCTTCTCGACCACGTAGCGGTTGGGGTTGGCCGGGTCCTGGCCGGAGAAGAGCGTCTGCACACCGACGCTACCCTGTTGGATGCGAACGGGTTTGACGCGTTTGACGTCGTAAGCGAAGGGGTTGATGTTGTGCCGGCCCGGACGCAGGATTTCGGCCAGCGGGCCACGTTCGTGCGGTTTGGTGGCCACGATCTTCCCGGGCGGGAGCGGCTGGCCGTACTTTCGGATCAGGATCCCAATCTCGTCCTGCTCGATGAAGGTCGCCTTGCGCACGTCTCGTTCATAGAAGAAGGGGTCGTAGAAGAAGCGGCCCTCGGGCTTCACGTCGTAGACGATGCCCTTGTACTTGACCGAGTCCGGCGGTTGGCCGAGCCTCTCCAGCAGGGCCGGGTAAAGCACGACCTGGCCCTCGGCCTCCGCCGGCAGGGCCTGGCCGACCTTGCGGACCAGCACGAGCACTTCGCCCGCATCGACCTCGACGCGTTGCACGAACCACCAGTAGCACACGCCGAGTACCACCAGCAGCGGGATCAGCAGCAGCAGGGCGACGCGGCCGGGGATCTTGGGTAATTGGGGCGTGCCGTTGCGCCATGGCTGCGGTGTTCCGCGCGGTCTCGGTGTTCCGGATGGTGGGGGTGGTGTGATTGCCATCGCTGCACCTTTGCTTGAGAGTTCAGGAAGCCGTCTTGTGCAAATCGTTGCCGCACTTTGCGCAGAACCTGGCGTTGTCGGTGTTGCGGTGCCCGCAGCCTGCGCAGGTGTTCCGGTCGGTAAT
>CAZDTB010000317.1:0-5672 GCA_964508075.1 uncultured Planctomycetales bacterium | reverse complement strand
CCAGCTCCGCGTCGTCTCCGGCGAGGATGCTGACGTAGACAGCCATCACGCCCGCCGCCACCGTTGCGAAGCCGCCGGTCATCAAGGCCATCAGTTCCGATTGCGTCATGTGGGAGATGTAGGGCCGGACCAGCAGCGGCGCTTCGGTCTGACCGAAGAACACGTTCGCGGCGCCGGCCAGGCTTTCGGCGCCGCTGATGCCCATCGCCCGCTTCATGCCCCAGGCCATGCCGGCTACGGCACGTTGCAGGATGCCATAGTGATACCCGACCGCCGACAGCGTGGCCACGATGATGATCGTGGTCATGATCTTGATTCCGACGATGGCGGGCCAGGCCACGTCCGGATGACTCCCGGCCAGAGGACCGAAGACGAATTTAGCTCCTTCGTCGGCACCGTAGAGTATGGTGGTGACGACCCGGCCGATGCCGTCGAAGATGGCTTCTCCCGTTGCGGTTCGAAGAACGATCCAGGCCAACACCCATTGCAGAAGCAGGCCACCGACTACGAGTTTCCACGGGAATCGTCGCCGATCCGAGGAGAGCAGCCACGCCAGGCCGATCAGGACGGCGATGCCCAGGAGTCCGCGCGCTACTGGCATCTCAACGTTGCTCCGGGGGGCCTGGAAACGGAGTGAAATGTTCCGCGCAGCGGGGCTCGTAGTCGTCGAGGCCGCCGACCATGTGCAGCGTATTCACCGCGGTCATACGCTGCGTGAACGGAGCTGGCTTGCCGCAGACCCGGCAGGGGGCCTGTAGGACGACCTCTTCATCCGCCAACTCGGCCAGTTGCGGGATCGGCTCGAAATCGCGGCCCCAGCAGTCGTGCGTGATCCCCGCCACGAGCACCGTTACGCCTCGTTCCGTCAGCTCCTGGACGATGGGAATCAGGGCCATCTTGAAGAAATGCCCCTCGTCGACCGCGACCACGTCGGCTTCTCCGCAGAGCTCCAGAATCGCCGCGGCGCTCGAGATGCGCAAGGCGTCGAAGCGATCATGACGGTGCGTGACCAGGTGGTCCGGATCGTAGCGGTCGTCGATGGCATGTTTGAACGCGGCGACGGTCTTGCCCCGCGATTGCTCCTGACGTAATCGGGCGATCAGGTGCTCGGTCTTGCCGGCGAACATCGAACCGTGGATTACTTCGATCCGGCCTGCGGCGTTCTTATCGTTCACAGCGGCGATTGTGCAGGCTCCGATCCGTTTGGCAAGCGGGCTACGGCTCCCGAACGTACGCGGATCACAAGGCCGGCCCCGCGCTGACGGTGTGGGCTTTCCGATGCAGTACAAGGCATCGATGTTCGCAAGACGATCTGTCGACGGGATGTCGCGAACGAAAGGAAGTGTGTGGTGGTCGTTCGGCTTGTTGGTGGTCGCCTCGTGGCCCCAGAATCCGGGCAAGCGAATCCGGCGGCGTAGTGTTTCCAGAAATCCTCGCTCGCCGGGCTGAGACCGCCGCATCTGTCCCACGCACGCCCGTTGGTGCAATGTTGGCCTTGCCCAGGTCCGCAACCGCGCGTAGAGTGATGAGGGCTGTGTTTCGTTGACCGATTGTGCCGAAGGCGGACCATCAGTTGCCCGCGAGACTCTCGGAGGACAGATCGATCGCGTTCGCTGGTTCTGTGCTACACGGTCCGGCGGGTGCCGCTGTACGCCGCTACCGCGCGTTGAGCCTTTCGATCGGGCTCGCCGCGATGTTGCTGAGCGGATGCAGCATCCGACAGTATGCGATCCGCAATCTAGCGGATGTGCTTTCGAGCGGTGGGACGACGTTTGCGTCGGATGACGATCCCGAACTGGTCCGCCAGGCCCTGCCGTTCAGCCTGAAGCTGATCGAGAGTCTCCTGGACGAGATCCCGCGGCACGGCGGGCTTCTGCTGGCCGCGTGCAGCGGGTTTACGCAATACGCGCATGCGTTTGTTCAGCAGGATGCCGACGAGCTGGAAACGCGGAACCTGGCAGCGGCAACGGCCCTGTGGGATCGGGCCCGCAAGCTCTATCTGCGTGCCCGGGACTACGGGCTGCGCGGGCTGGACAACGCTCATCCGGGCTTCTCCACGCGGTTGCGCAAAGACCCGAGACAGGCCGTGCGGGGCGCGCGTCGGGCGGATGTGCCGCTGCTCTATTGGACCGCCGCGAGCTGGGGCGCGGCGATCTCAATATCCAAGGACACGCCCGACATGATCGCCGACCAACTGCTCGTGGAGGCCTTGATCGACCGCGCGCTCGAACTGGACGAGTCATTTGAAGGCGGCGCGATACACTCGTTTCTGATCACGTATGAAATGGTCCGTCAAGGCGCCCAATCCGCCCCGGAGATTCGCGCGCGGCAACACTTCGAGCGGGCCGTGGAGCTGTCCGACGGATGCTCGGCATCTTCGCTGGTCGCGCTTGCGGAGACCGTGTGCGTTCAGGAACAGGACCATTCCGAGTTCGAGCGTCTTCTGAACGCGGCGCTCGCCGTCGATGTCAACGCCCGCCCGCAGTGGCGCCTGAAGAACCTGATCATGCAGCGTCGGGCGCGCTGGCTGCTTTCGCGGTCCGACGAATTGTTTGTCGAGTGAGGATAGAAATGTCGTTGCGGAACAACGATTCCCCAGCAGTGTATCGTTACCCGGCCACACTGGCGGCCATCGTGGCGATCGCGCTTCTGTTGGCATTGCCACCGCTGGCGGGCGCAGAAAAGCCGACCACCAAGCGCATCAAGCTGGCCACCCTGGCACCCAAGCGCACGTCCTTTCACCACGTTCTGTTGGCCATGGGCGAGAAATGGCGACAGGCCCCCGGCGGCGGTGTAGCACTGACGGTCTACACCGATGGGACGATGGGCGGCGAGGCCGATATGGTCCGGCGCATGCGCGTGGGGCAGATTCAGGCCGCCTTGCTGACCGTCACCGGACTGGCCCAGATCGACGACTCGGTTGCGGCCCTGCAAAACATGCCCATGATGTTTCGCTCGCTGGACGAGGTGGTCTTCGTGCGCGAGAAGCTGCGCGCGGGTCTCGAGCAGCGCTTCAGAGAAAAGGGCTTCATCGTGCTCTTCTGGGCCGACGCGGGCTGGGTTCATTTCTTTTCGCGTGAGCGCGCCGTGCTGCCGGACGACTACAAGAAAATGAAGATGTTTGCCTTGGTCGGCGATACCAAGACGAACGACTTGTGGAAAACCGCAGGCTATCAGCCGGTGCCGCTGGAGGTCAATGATATTCTGACCGGGTTGCAGACCGGATTGATCGATACGGTCTGCATAACGCCGTCGTACGCCCTGTCCGGGCAGTTCTACACCGTCCTGCCGCACATGCTCGCCCTGCGCTGGGCCCCGCTGGTTGGCGGGACCGTCATGACGAAGAAGGCCTGGGATGGGCTCGCCCTCGAAACGCAGGACGCAGTCATGAAAGCCGCTGCCGAGGCCGGCGTTCAGATGCAGGCCCGCCTGCGCGCCGAGAGTGCCGAATCGATCGAGGCCATGATGAAACGAGGCCTGATCGTCCACACGGTCACCCCGGAGATCGAGGAGGTCTGGCGGCGGACTGCGGTAGAGGTCTACCCGGAGATTCGCGGCAACATCGTTCCGGCTCAAATGTTCGACGAAGTCCAGGAACTGCTCAGGCAATACCGCTCGTCGAACGAACAGAAAGCGCCATGAGTGACGCGAGTCAGGCTGAGCCCGTCCGCGCTGAACGTCTGCCGGATCGGCCGCCCTCGACATTCATCCGAGTTTTCCACGGAATCGAAAACGCAGTAGTGGTCCTGGCGCTGGCCGTAATGGTGCTGCTGCCGCTGCTCGAGATCGTCCTGCGCAAGGCCTGGCAGACCGGCATCTCCGGCTCAAGCTCCTTCGTCCAGCACGGCAGCCTGGTGGTGGGTCTGATCGGCGGCGCGATCGCGGCCCGCCAGGGCCGGCTGCTTTCGCTGTCGGCCGCGCAGCTGCTGCCACGCGGCTGGCCATCGGCGGTCGCGAGAGCCTTCTCCGGAATCGTGGCCGCCGTGATCAGCGCGATGCTCTGTGTCGCCGGCGTGCAGCTCGTACTTGAAGAACGCGAGGCGGGAAAGATTCTCGCCTACGGAATTCCCGTCTGGACGCTGCAACTGATGATGCCGATCGGATTCGCCCTGATCACGGCGCGGATCCTGTGGCACAGCGCCGAGCGCTGGTCCACACGGCTGATCGCCACCGTCCTGGCCGCCGCAACGGCGTGCGCGTGCATCTGGTCACCGATTCCGCCCGAGAATCTGGTCGTGCCCGCGCTCGTCCTGCTTCTGCTGGCAACGGTGTTGGGCGCGCCCATCTTCGCCGCGCTGGGCGGGGCAGCCGTGATCCTGTTTTGGGGCGAGCATTCGCCGATCGCCTCGATTCCCGTGGACCATTACCGGCTGGTGACGAATCCGTCTTTGCCGGCGATTCCGCTTTTCACGCTCGCGGGTTACTTCCTGGCCGAGGGCGGCGCTTCGCGGCGGCTGATCCGCGTCTTCACCGCGCTGTTCGGGAACTTCCGCGGCGGGCCGGCGGTCGTCACTGTCGTCGTCTGCGCGTTCTTCACCACGTTTACCGGTGCATCGGGCGTGACTATACTGGCGCTCGGCGGGCTGCTGTTGCCGATCTTGCTGGCGGCGCGCTACCGCGAGCGTACCGCGCTGGGGATTCTGACCAGTGCGGGGTCGCTCGGCATGCTTTTCCCGCCCTGCCTGCCGCTCATACTCTACGCGATTATCGCCGAGCAGCCGATCAAAGAGATATTCCTCGCCGCCATCGTCCCGGGCGTGCTGCTGGTACTCATGACAGTGGCGCTGAGTATCTGGCTGGGCCCGAAAGCAGCGGAGGCGCCCTCCCAATTCAGCGCGGCCGAAGCCGCGAAAGCCGTCTGGCAGGCCAAGTGGGAGTTGCTCCTGCCGGTGGTCTGCCTGGTCAGTCTGTTCGCCGGGTTCGCGACGCCGGTCGAAGCCGCGGCAGTCACCGCGCTGTACGCGTGCATCACCCAGACGGTCATCCACCGCGACCTGGGGCTGATCAAAGGCGTTCCCCGGGTCATGACCGAATGCGGGCTCGTGGTCGGCGGGGTATTGCTGATACTCGGCGTCGCCCAGGGCTTCACCAACTATCTGGTCTTCGCACAGGTCCCCGACCAGGCGGTCGACTGGGTCGTTACGTCGGTCGAGTCCAAGTACCTGTTCCTCCTGCTGCTCAACGTCTTTCTGATCGTGGTGGGCTGCTTGATGGACGTCTATTCCGCCATCGTGATCGTCGTGCCGCTGATCGTCCCGATCGGCGCGGCCTTCGGCGTCGACCCACTGCATTTGGGGATCATCTTCCTGGTCAACCTGGAGCTCGGCTACCTTACCCCGCCGGTCGGAATGAATCTGTTTCTGGCTTCCTATCGCTTCGACAAACCGATGGCCACGGTCTGGCAATCGATCGTGCCGTTCCTGATTGTGCGATTCGTCGCCGTACTACTCATCACGTACATCCCGCTCTTGAGTACGACGATGCCCCGGTGGCTCGGCCGCTAGCGAGGCCTGGATGCCTGTCCTGCTATGAACCCGAGCCTGTCAAAGTGGTCTCGCAAGCAGGGTCAGTCAAGCGAGGTCGCGACCGTCGAAAGATGGCTACCGATCCACGATCAACGCCTGAACGCCTGCTTCAAGCTGGGGCCGAAGACCGTGTCGGTGAGCTCTAAA
>CAZDTB010000316.1:0-5679 GCA_964508075.1 uncultured Planctomycetales bacterium | reverse complement strand
CACGCGAAGCCGTCAGTCCGGACAGCCGGGCGTTGAGCCGAACGTGGGACTGGTCGCCGGATCGGGCAGCGGCGCCGACAAGTCGACGACCGACCGGGAGGAAACAGTCTCCGAACCCAGCCGACGACACACCACCACGCAAACTCCGGCGGGGGTGCCCACGGAGATCCGCGCAGCAGTGAGCTTGTCGTACACCTACCTCGCGAGCATCTACCGTCACAACAACCCCGAGGCCGATCCGCCCACTGAGGAGGATGTCAAGGGTGTTTTCGCGAGCCAGGAGCAGCGCATCGCCACGCAAGTCGCCAAGCTGGTGATTCCGCCGGAACCCGAGCAGGTTTCCGTGGATTGGCACTACGACACGCTCGAGCCCGAGCAGGTGGTGGTGGCCGATCCGCTCGATACGTCGCTGGATCTGGCGGCGAAGTATGGACCGGCCTCGGGGCTGGGACTACTGGCGCTGCTGGCGCTGGGCATGATGATGCGGCTAGCAAAGCGGCGGGATGCGGGCGAATCGTTTGGGATGGAGATCGGCCTGCCGAGAGAGGCGATCGATGCGGCCAAGCAGGCAGCGCAGGACATCGAGGCCGCCGCCGCTCTAGCAGCCGCTGAGGGCGCCGCCCGGTCGGCCGGGATGGCCGGTGGGGGGTTTGCGGGGGGCAGGGCCACACAAACGCCGTTACCGATCGGCGAGGAGGCCGAAGGCGTGCTCGATGCACAGGAAGTCGATGAATCCGCGGTGAAGATCACCCAGATGATCGGCCAAGTGGCGACTATGACCGAACAGGACAGCGAAGCGATGGCACACCTGGTTGAAAACTGGATCGACCAAAACAAGTAGACGGACTGGGGAGATCACGCCGCATGGCCCGCGCGCTGATTCGTGAAATAAAGTCGACCGATGAGCTCACCGGCATGCAGAAGGCCGCGGTTCTGATGGTCGCCCTCGACCAGATTACCGCCTCGCGGATCATGCGGAAGTTGCAGCGGGAGAACGTCGAGGAGGTCAGCCGCGAGATCGCCAATATCGACCGCGTTTCAGCAGAGGTCAGAAGGCAGACCATCACGGAGTTCTACAACCTTCTTCTGGCGCGCCAATACATGGACATGGGCGGGCTGGGGCTAGCGCGCTCGCTACTGGAGAAGACGCTGCCCCCGGACGAGGCTCGCAAGCTGGTCGAGGCACTCGAGCACCAGGTGCATGAGCAACCGTTCAGCTTCCTTCAGAAGACGGAGACCGAAAACCTGCTGACATTCCTGCATGGCGAACACCCACAGACGATCGCGCTGGTTCTCTCACACATGCCGGCGACGATGGCAAGCGAGATCCTGGTTGGATTGGAGGCTGCGCGGCAGGTCGAGGTGGTGGTCCGGATTGCCAACATGGACCAGACCAGCCCGGAGGTGATCAAGGAAGTCGAGCGCGGCTTGGAGAAACGCCTGGCCGGCCTGGTCTCCGAACGGTTCGAACGCGCGGGTGGGGTCAAGGCGGTGGCGGAGATGCTGAACCTGGCCGGACGGGCGACCGAGAAGGCGATCATGGAGAGCTTGGGTGAAGACCAACCGGAGCTGGTCGAGGAGATCCGCCGGCTGATGTTCGTCTTCGAGGACATCATGCGGGTGGACGACCGGGGCATCCAGGCGGTTCTGAAGGAGGTCGAAAACGAGGAGCTCGCTCTGGCGCTGCGGACCGCCAGCGACTCCCTGAAGGAGAAGATCTTCTCGAACATGTCGGAACGGGCGGCGCAGTTGATCAAGGAAGAGATGGAGTACATGGGGCCGGTGCGGGTCAGCGACGTCGAGAACGCCCAGCAGAAGATCGTCGACATCGTCCGCCGCCTGGAAGATGCCGGCGAGATCATCATCTCCGGGAAGGGCGGCGACAAAGACCTGATCGTCTAGGGAGGGCGAGGCTCCCGCCGAGCCGCCCTCAGCAAGGAGGTCCCGCCGTGGCGGGAGTGCTTCGACGCGAGAAATTCTGCTCCAGCCCCGCCTTTTCGTTCAAGGATCTGGAGGGCCAGGCCCGCTCCCTCCTCGATGAGGCGCGCGCCCAGGCCCGGCAGATCTTGGCCGAAGCCGAGCAGCAGGCTCGCCGCCGAGCGATCCAGCTCGAACGAGAAGCAGCCCCCCGCGGCCGTGAACAGGGTCGGCGTGAAGCCTTCGAACAGGCTCGCGAAGAGGCCGCCCGAGTCGCCAGGGAAGAGGCCCGACAGGACTACACGAAGCTTTGCCAGGCGCTGACGGCGGGGCTGGCGGCGTTCGATCAGAACAAACGGCGATTGTTGGCAACAGCCGAGAGCGGCATGCTCGAACTGGCGCTGGCGATCGCGCGACGGGTGTGCAAGCACGACGTCGGAGCATCATCGGACACGGCCCGCGACAACGCCGCCGCGCTGCTCGAAATGGTCAAGCACGAGAGTGACTTGGCGTTGCACTTGAACCCCGCCGATCACGAAACACTGCGGACGGCGGTTCCCGAGCTGCTCGCCTCGGCCAATCGCCTGGCACACGTTGAGCTGGTGGCCGATCCGGCAGTTGCCCGCGGCGGCTGCGTGCTGCAAAGCTGCCACGGCACAATCGATACAACCCTGGAGACTCAAGTGGATCGCGTCGCCGCGGCACTGGTGAAACTGCCTGGCAACGAAGCACTGACCACTGATGGACGATAACTAGGGACAGGGCGCGGCCTCGCGCGGGGCTCCCCAAATACTTGGCTGCAGGCCGCGCCCGCCCTTCTTTGCAAACGCATGACCAGCGCGACGTCACCACGAGGTCTTCCGGAACCGGCGGCACTGCCAGCCGCCGACAGCGACGTTTTCTCGCTCGCGGCGCGCGAGGTGGCCGGCTTGATCACGGAACGCGTGCGTGGTCGGATCGCGACGGTTCAGGGGCTGAGGGTGACCGCCGCCGGGCTGCCGGTACCGGTTGGGGCGCGCTGCGTGATCGAAACGCGCAGTGACGGAACGGTGGAAGCCGAAGTGGTCGGCCTGCGTGACGATCGGGCGATTCTGTCCGTGCTGGGAGAAGCGACGGGATTAGCGCCGGGCGATCCGGTCACGTGCGTTTCGGGCGCACCGCGCGTGCCGGTGGGGTTCGATTTGCTGGGAAGGGTGATTGACGGGCGTGGCGAGGCCCTTGACGGTCGGCCGTCGCCGATCTTGAACGTGCGTTACCCGTTGTACGCCGACCCGCCGGCGGCAATGCAGCGCCGGCCGATCGACAAGCCGCTGCCGCTGGGCGTGCGGGCGCTGGACGCGCTGCTGACGGCCGGCTGCGGCCAGCGGTTGGGCATCTTCGCGGGCACGGGCGTGGGCAAGAGCATCCTGCTGGGCATGCTCTGCCGCCACACGCGGGCCGACGTCAACGTGGTTGCGCTGGTGGGCGAGCGTGGCCGCGAAGTGCGGGGCTTCCTTGAGAACAGCCTGGGCCCCGAAGGGCTCCGCCGCAGCGTCGTCGTGATCTGCACGTCGGACGAGGCGCCGGCCTTGCGCGTGCGCGCGTGTTTTCACGCGACGGCGATCGCCGAGTACTTCCGCGATCAGGGTCAGGACGTGCTGTTCATGATGGACTCGCTGACGCGGATGGCGATGGCGCAGCGGCAGATCGGGCTGGCGGCGGGCGAGCCCCCGACCGCCAAAGGTTACCCGCCCAGCACCTTCGCTCTGCTGCCACGCCTGCTCGAACGTGCCGGTCACACCGCCCGCGGGAGCATCACCGGCATCTACACGGTGCTGGTCGAAGGTGACGATATCGACGAACCGCTAGCCGACGCCGTTCGCGGTGTCCTCGACGGCCACGTCTGGCTCTCGCGAAGGCTGGCTCATCGTGGGCACTACCCGGCAGTCGACGTGCTCGGGAGCATCAGCCGCGTCGCCGACGACGTGACCGACGAGTCCCACCACCGCGCCGCCACGCTCGTTCGGCGCGTGCTGGCGACGTGGGACGAGATCGAAGACCTGGTGAGCATCGGAGCTTATACATCCGGCACGAACGTCGATTATGACGTGGCGGTTCAGACGCGCGAGGCGGTCAACCAGTTCCTCCGTCAGGACCGCAACACCGGTTACGCGTACGCCGAGAGTATCGAGGCGCTCAAAGCCGTCGGCGAACTGATCGAGAAGACCACGACAAAGCTGACTCACGCGAAGGGGGCGCGGCAGTAGCCGAGAGATTGCCGCCGCAGCAAGCGCAGCGTGATTCGCAGCCTACAAGGAGCCTGCGGAGTGGCAAAACGGTTTCATTTTCCGCTCGAAACGCTCCGGCGGGTTCGCGACGTGCGCGAACGCGAGGCGAAGCGCAAAGTCGGCCAGAAACAGGCCGAGATTGCGCGGCTCGATCAGCTCAACCAGCGGACCGCCGAGGAGATTTCCCTCCGGCAGGATGCCTTGCGGGAGCTGCAGCACGGGGTGTTGACGCCGGACGACCTCGCCCGCGAGCGGGCGTGGATCGGGTACCTCCGGCGGACGATCGTACAGCGGCAAGCGCAACGGGCGGGGCTGGTTAAGGAGCTGGAGGCCTTGCGAGAGGCGTGGCGGCAGGCTCGCACGCAAAAGCGGATCATCGAGAAGTTGCGCGAGCGTCGTTGGGAGGAGTACGTCAGGGATCGCAAGCGGCGTGAACAAGCGGAGTCTGACGAGTTGGCACAACAGTTGCATGGTCACCGAATAGCGAATTAAGAATCGAGAATGGCGAATGATTGACTGGTGTCGCCGGCGCATATTCCGCGATTCGCGATTCTCGATTTCCGCGGGTTGAGCGCACTGTGTTTGGGAAACTCTATCACACGGCGGCCGTTGTGTCGATTGCAATCGTACTGGCCGGCGGGGCGCTGCTCGGCCTGATGTACGGGACCGGGAAGCTGACGGCCGAGCAGGTCGAAGCGATCGCGGCCGTTCTCCGCAGTGATCCGAACCAACCGGCGGATACGTCGGAGGCGGAAGCCGCGGAGGAAGCGAGCGACGTGGAGCCGACCGGGAAAGCGACCTCGGCAGAGGAGATTCGCCAACAACGACGCGATGCCCAACTACGACGCGCGCTTGACGAGCGGGCGACCCGCGATCGCATTGCCCAGCGCCAGCTGCTCGAGCAGGCGATGCAGCATCTCCTCACCGCCGAGGAACGCTTCGAACGAAACCAGAAGCAATGGGAGCAGGAGCGGAAGCGGCGGCGCGGGGCGGCGCGCAACGAAGGCTTCGAGAAGGAGTTGAGAATCGTCTCCAAGCTGTCGCCCAAGCTCGCCAAGGAACACATCATCCGGAAATGGAAGCAATCCCCGGATGACGCGGTGCGGATGCTCAACGCGCTGCCGGAGTCCACGAGCAAACGCATTCTCGGGCAGATGAAAACGCCCGAAGAGATACAGATCACGCACGAGCTGCTGGAGCGGCTCAGCAAGGAAGACGTCGAGCAGTTCGAACCGTAGTCAGGGAAGATCGCGGGCAACGAACATGGCCGGCCGGTTCGGAACCGGTGCCACAGAGGTGTTGCCATGCAGGTCAACCTGCTTTCGCTGCACGACGCCGCCCTGCTCAATGGCCGCATGGGCGGCGTGTTGCTATCTATGCAGGGTGGTTCCTTCGAGCCGTTGCTGCGATCTGAGACGCGGGGTGTCCAGGAGGGCACTCGATTTGCGGATGAGCGGGATGCCGAGGCGCTGGCCGCACAGGTGCCGACCGGTTC
>CAZDTB010000315.1:0-5710 GCA_964508075.1 uncultured Planctomycetales bacterium | reverse complement strand
GAGTGCTCCAGTTTGGATACGCTGGAAGCGGACGTTCTCGGCGCGCGGTTTAAGGCAGCGCACGATGCTCTGGAGCAGCGTTTCCGGGAGTGCTTCACGGAAAAGACTTGGGCGATGTTTGGTGAAGTGGAGGAGGCTTGAGGATGCCGATACTGGCGCCTGATGTTGGGCAAGACATGATTCCCTATGTCTACGCCATCCAGGACGACCTTCTGGTTGCGCAGACTGCTCCGCACCTCTTCAACTCCGGCACGTATCCCATGAAGACGATTCAGGTTGCTGGGACGGTGTACAAGCTGCGCCGTCCGCTGCAAGGCCGCGCGTATTTGTCGCCTAGGGGTGAGTACGAGTTTGTAGTCGATGCCCTTGCGCCGCACGTCGCCGGCAAAGGTGCGTCGGTATCCGAGGCGATCGACGATTGGCGAATGCTGGTTCACGCGTCCATTCAGCAGATGCTGGCCATGCGGCCGTTTGAGATGAGTATCGAGGATGCCCGGCGCTGGCGAGCATTCGAGTCCGTGATCGATACGTCGGAGCTTCGCCGGACGACACCGATTCGCATGCGACAACTGGGCCGAGTTGAGTATCTCCACACGCAATACCCGCAGGCCATTCACTGGATGGGCGGCGGCCGCGAGCGAGTATCTCTCGATGCGATGCCGTCGGAGTTTCCCAGCTACAAGCCCGGTCAGTGGATTGAGGCCATTTGTGAGCGTGACCCTCTCACGAGTCGCCTGCTTCGCGTCGCGCACATTGAGCGCATCCCTCAGGTTCGAATGATGTCGCGCGACCAACAGGACCAGTACTGGGCCTCGCTTCCGACCAGTACTCCGCTGCCGGAGTCCGATCTTGACTGGACGCGAACCGACTGAGCCTAGAATCGTTGCTGAGTGCTGCTGCATCGACGTTGCGCAAGGCACATGCAATGTTGTTCTCCTGGGCAACAATCGTGCCATCGTCATCGACTGCGGACCACGAGGATTTACGGCGGTGCGCGCTTTGCAGCATTTCGGCGTCCGCGAGATCGTCGCGTTGATAATCAGCCATAATGATGCCGACCACTACGCCGGCGCCGCTCAGATCATCCAGAGCTTCCCGAAACAGATTCAACAGGTTTACTTTCTCGAGGATCGCCCGAGCCGCAAAACGCCGTTGATTCCGATCGTACATCGTGAACTTGAGGCAGGAAACCTCGTCAACCAGCCGATTCGGCTGGAGGCGGACGCGGACAAAGGCAAGGTCATCTTTGACGATTATGACACGTCCCTCGCGCTCCATATACTCTTTCCGTGGATGCTCGCCAACATCCATGCTCGCCAGGATGGAGGGGCAAACAAGACTAGCGCAGTGCTCGCCCTTCAATGCGGCGAGCGCCGCATTGTGTTCGGTGGCGACCTTATGTACGAAGGTTGGCGGCAGTTGCGTGACGCTCTGAACGCTCCGGTGGCGTGTGACGTTCTCGCGGTTCCGCATCATGGCGGCGCGCTAACCAGTTCCGATCAGGCGCAACGGCATCGGTGGGTTTATCAGGAGGCGGTGCATTGCAGGACAGCGATCGTGTCGGTGGGGTCGAACAACCAATGGCGGCATCCCTTGCCAATACACATCGAGGCAATACGGCACTCCGACGCGAGCGTCCTTTGCACACAGATCACGCCTCACTGCTGCGACGACCTCGAACGTCTCAGGCCAGGCGTGATGCGTCCTTCGCTACCGGGCGCGTCGAATCCGCGCGAATCACGTGCGCGGACTTCCGGCCGCAGTCGTCATGTTGCGTGTGCTGGGAGTGTCATGATCGAGATCGGGCCAAAAGTGATCCAGGTGGCTCGATTCGGAGAACACCAAGCTGCCGTGGACAAGTTGGCAAGAGTGAGTGGTGCCCATCCGCTATGCAGAAGGTCGCTTTCCTGATCAGGCGCCGGGTCGCACTGCGTGGCGTGGCAAGAGGGAACAGACGGTGTTGAAAGCGGAAGACGTCTTGCGTGAGATCGAGTCGGGCGGGGCAGGATTGTCATCCCGGCGCGCCGGGAGAGCGGCCAGACAGGCACGAACCACCGCGAGAGAGGTCGTTTCCGATTGAATCGGGTAGCTCGCCTGCGTACGGTCGCGGTTCGGTTTGTGGCAACGCTTCTCAAACACGCTGTGAGATCGACGGTGTTTGGATGACCGGGGCTTTGCTGCATAAGTCAAACTCGCGCCAGTGAAGGGGCTTGGTCAGGCGCCGTTGGATAAGATGCGGGGAGCATAACATGGAGTGGCGGCCGGTGCAACTGTTCACACTGGCGGGCAAGCCGCCAGTGGCACCCTGCCCGGGGTGTCGGATGTTGCGTTTGCGAGAGACACTGGCGGGCAAGCCGCCAGTGGCACCCTGCCCGGGGTGTCGGATGTTGCGTTTGCGAAAGACACTGGCGGGCAAGCCGGCAGTGGCACCCAGCGGTGCCTGGCGTGGCCGAGGTCCGTGAAGCATTGGACGTTGACCACGCTGCGCGGCCTCGAAGTGTCAGCCTCGGCGTCTGACATGGCTGATCGTGAGTGACGGAACGTGACGCCGAGCGGGTGGCTGGGCTTCACGCCCGTGCCCCTTCCCTTCGGGAGACACTTCGGAGCATATCTTGACGTCAGCCAGCGGGTCTTTGTTCGCGAGCTTGAAGTCGTACTTGTCCAAGAGAATCTCGAACACGTTTGGCGAAGCAAAGGCTGGCTGGTGTTCTTCGCTGCCGGCTCAATCACGCAACGGCCTCCTGCGGCAGTGGCCTTTCGACGAGGATCTGGCCGCGCGTTCCGATGATCAGCTCGGTAACAGGAACGTTCACGCCGGCCCGACGCCGGGCTTCTCGAACGGCACGCCCGAGGCCGGCGCAGCAGGGCACCTCCATGCGGGCTACAACGATCTCGCGCAGCGCGTTGACCCGGATCATCTCAGTCAGCTTGTCGACGTAGCCGGCCAGGTCGTCGAACTTCGGGCACTCGATCACGACCGCGCGTCCGCGGAGCAGCTTCGCCTGGAAGTCGGGATAGGCAACCGGGACACAATCCGCGGCCACCAGCAGGCTGGCTTCCCGCAGGACCGGTGCGTGCGGAGGCAGTAGCCGTAGCTGTACCGGCCAGTGCGTCAGCTCCGAGCGTTGACCGGCGGCGGGCGCCCAGCTGTCCACCGGGGTAGCTTGGCCTGCCCGATCTGGGCCGCCGAACATCATCAGCCGACTCCCGGGACAACCGCATTCGAGCAGCTCGCTATCAGGAGAGACGTTCGGAGGCGTTCCCGGACACGCGCTGGACGAGTGTTGCGGGGCACGATTCTCGGCGTGGGCTGCAACCGCAGTATCCTCGAACGGCTCGGCTTCGCGGCGTTCGATCTTGATCGCGCCCCGCGGGCAATGGCCCAAGCAGGCCCCCAGACCGTTGCAAACCTGATCAGACACGAGCTTGGCCTTGCCGTCGACCAGGCGCAGCGCGCCTTCGTGGCAGGCCGGGATGCACAACCCACAACCGTCACAAAGCTCTTCGTCGATGATCACAATCTCACGGATCACGGCGATACTCCTGTCGCTGGCATCCGGCGGGCCCGCCCACGCGGGCTTGCCTCACGAATAGAACTTTCGCAAACTCTGCGTCGGCGGACCTTGATCTGCATCAACCAAGGAACAATTCTTTTCCCCTGAGCACCGAAAAAGCGACACCGCCCGCAATACGTGCGCCGCATCTGCGCGGGGCTGCCGGCAGCGTGCCAAGGCATCCGCAATCAGTTCGAGAGCATCGCCAGCATCTCCTGGACGTCGGTCGTTGGGGCTCTGCAGGCGTGCTCCACACAGACATACGCCGTCGCTTTCCCGCCGAGGCTTCTTTGGTGCTCGGTAAAGCGGGCGATGCGTGCGATCGGTGGAATCTCCGGTTTGCTGGGTCGGAGCAGCACCACCTTGTTCGGAATGAACCGGCCCCACAGAGCCCGCAACATCCGGGTCGTGTCCGCGGCGCCCGGCTGGCCCGCGATGACCAGCTCGCGCGAGGGTCCGACACCGAAGTCGAGCGCGCACAGCAGTTGCGTGTGGGCGGACGCCGCGCGGCTTACCTGCGCGGAGAATGCCCGCTGAATCGCGGCCGCTTTGGCCTCCAACTCGGCGTCGGCGGTGATCCGTCCCAGGCGCAGCAGGTTGAGCATCGCCACCGAATTGCCCGACGGAATGGCGCCGTCGTACACCTCCTTGGTGCGCACAGGCAACTTTTCGCCGTCGTCCGCGGTGAAGTAGAGGCCGCCGTGTGAGTCGTCCCAGAAGCGCGTGAGCATCTCGCGGTTGAGCGCCAGCGCCGCCTCGAGATTTCGCAGCTCGAAGTTCGCTTCATACAGATCCAGCAGCCCCCAGACCATGAACGCGTAATCGTCAAGGTGCGCGGGCAAGCCCGCTTCGCCTTGACGGTAACGCTTCAGCAGCCGGCCGCCGTCGTCACGCATCCGCGTGAGAATGAAATCCGCGGCACGCTGCGCAGCCCCGGCGTATCTCGGCTCATCCAGGGCCCGAGCGGCCTTCGCCAGGGCGGCGACCATCAGACCGTTCCAGTCGGTCAGGATCTTGTCGTCTTTATAAGGGTGGACGCGCTGCTCACGCGCCTCGAAGAGCTTTTGTCGCGCTGTCTCGAGCCGGCCCCGCAGCTCGTCCTCTCCCAGATTCAGTTCTCGCGTTACGTCCGCCAAGGGTTCCACGCGATGTGGAATGTTCGTGCCGGCGGGGGAGTGGGAACTGCTGAAGTTGCCGCCGGGCTTGATGTTGAACACGCGGGACCAGACGTCGCCGTCCGATTTGCCCAACACCTCAAGAATCTCGTCCCGCGTCCAGAGGTAGAACTTTCCCTCGACGCCCTCGCTGTCCGCATCCTCGGCGGAGTAGAACCCGCCCTCGGGCGAGGTCATGTCGCGCAGCACATACGTCAGAATCTCCCGCGCGGTCCGGGCGTACTCGTCCTTACCGGTCGCCTGGTACGCCTCGACATAGGCGATCACCAGCAACGCCTGGTCGTAGAGCATCTTCTCGAAATGCGGAACCAGCCAATCCGCGTCGGTCGAGTAGCGATGGAAACCGAAGCCAACATGGTCGTACATGCCGCCGGCGCGCATGGCCTGCAAGGTCTTCTCGACCATCTTGAGCGCGTGTTCCTCGCCGCTGCGCTTCCAGTAGCGCAGCAGGAACGTCAGGCAGTGAGGCGTTGGGAATCTGGGTGCCTCCCCGAAACCACCACGCCGTGCGTCAAAGCGCTCCGCCAACTGGTCGTACCCCGCCTTCAGCGTGGTGAGACCGAGCTCTTCGCCCGGGGCGCGCGTGCTGACGGACCGCAGGTGTGTCGTGATCGTCTTGGCCGACTCCAGAACTTCTGCTCGACGAGCGTTCCAGGCCTGGCGGATCTGCGGAACCAGATCGAGCATTCCCGGACGCCCGAAGCGCCCTTCCTTTGGGAAGTAGGTGCCGGCGAAGAACGGCTTCTTGTCCGGCGTCATGACAATCGTCAGCGGCCAGCCGCCCCCGCCGGTCATCGCCTGGCATACGCTCATGTAGACGTTATCGATGTCCGGGCGCTCCTCGCGATCCACCTTGATGTTGACGAACTGCTCGTTCAACAACTCGGCGACCTCGGGATCCTCGAAGGACTCGCGCTCCATCACATGGCACCAGTGGCAGGTTGAATAGCCGATCGAAAGGAAGATCGGCTTGTCCTCCTC
>CAZDTB010000314.1:0-5718 GCA_964508075.1 uncultured Planctomycetales bacterium | reverse complement strand
CGTACGTCTCCACGATGTCCGGCCGGTCGAAGTCGAGCAGCCAGTGGTAAGCGTGGGCCAGCTCGTGGAGCACCATCATCGGCTGGTGCTGCCGCCATTCGAGGTAGTCGGTCGCGTTGGAGATCTCGACGCCGCCGGCCTTCTCCGGCAGGATCCCATGCTCGGCGAGCCATTCGCGCGAGGGGTGAAAGGTCATGCCGCGCCCGGTGAACGTGTCGGCGGCAATACTGGTTTCTCGCTCGACCCAGATGGTGCGCGTCCGTAGCGTCGCCAGCGCCGGCGGCGGAACGATGCGCGTGATGTGCGCCAAGTCGTGGTCGAGCGTGTTGATCACCTGCTGGTACGCGTCCGGATCCGATTGTCGCCAGGCGTTGTCAACGCGGATGGGGAAGCCCTGCAAGTCGAGTGCGTGGTATGGCTGGGCGGGCCGCGTGGCTGCGCAACCTCCGGAAAGAAGAGCAGCGAGCATGACGGTAGGTCCGATGGGCCAAATCGTCAGGATTCTCGCGCAGTCGGTTGCCATGTGGCGGATCGTATCCAAAACAGCACGCCCGTGGCCAGGCCCGGCGTAGTGCGTCTAGATCTTTATGAGAATGCGCTTTCGATAGAGTGGGATCATGGGGAGCAGCCAGAGCAGCACGTAGGCCAGCGCGAAGAACAGCGAGCCGCAGAGCGGTCCAGCCCAGGGCGCGAAGATGTGCTCGTAGATCCATGTCTTGAGCGAGACCTCGCCGCCGTCGGGCAGCGCGAGCTTGATGCGGTATATCATCTTCGCTACCAGGCTCGAGGCCACGAACACGACGATGGCGTTGCTGCCGAAGACTACGAACGGCCACGCCCAGCGCTTCCACCCCTTGACGTCGATCAGCCAGTAGCACATCGCCAGAAAGTGCAGTGCCAGGCCGGCGGTGAAGACCACGTACGAGCTGCTCCAGATCTTCTTGTTGATCGGGAACCCGTAGTTCATGCACAGACCGAGCACCAGCGCCACGTTCGCCGCGAAGAACAGGCCGAGCGCCTTGTCGGTCTTTCCTCGGGAGGTCCGGAGCCAGCGGCCGGTGAGCGCGCCCAGCAGCACGGTGGCCGCGGCGGGCAGCGTGCTGAGAATGCCCTCGGGGTCCGGACGCTCGCGGTAGAGGTGCTCGCCGAGCAGCGTGACATCGATCCAATCGTGCAATAGTCCCGGCAAGCCGGTCACTTCGGCCTCGTAACCGGACGGAGCGGGCACGCCCAGGGCAACGATCCAGTAACCCGCCAGAAGCAGCAGCACCCAGATAACGCGGCCCGGCGGACGCCAGACCATCATGATGATCGACGCCAGAAGGTAACAGGCGGCGATCCGTTGCAGCACGCCTGGCACGCGCAGTCTGGTCTCCTGGAAATGGCCGAAGTCGAGGACAAAGTACGCCACGGCGCCGATGAGCAGTACCCCCGCGAGAATCTTGCGTACTCGCACGCCGCTGTTTTCGCCGAGCGATAGCACGGGCTGGTCAGCGTAGAGCAGTGCCAAGCCTGCGATGGTGAGTATGTACGGCCCGATCAGGCGGAAGTCGGGAAAGCCGTACATGATCAGCCCGAGCAGAAAGAGGATGATCGTTCGGCGGACGATCTGAGCAATCATGGTGGCTCGGCTGTGGCGCGCCTCGATTCGGCGCTCGAACGAGAACGCCATCGCCACGCCGACGATGAACAGAAAGAACGGAAACACGAGATCCGTTGGCGTGCAGCCGTTCCACTCCGCATGGCGCAGCGGCCTGAGAATGTGCCCCCAACTGCCGGGATTATTGACCAGGATCATGCCGGCGATCGTGATCCCGCGAAAGACGTCCAGCGAGATCAGACGCTGGCTCTTCTCCGGTAGGGTGGGTTGGCTCATGGCGCTGCAGTCCAATCGCGGTGGTTTCGGATGCTCGTACCGGCAGCTAATTCAGCTCGGCCCGTCGTTGTTCCAGTTTATAGACTCCGTTCTCGCATTGCAGGCCGCGCGCGTCAGGCAGTTCTCCGCGCAGCACCCCGTTCAGGTCCTCCAAAAACGTCGAGCTGCTTCCGTAGTAAACATGGCCGCCGACGCCCTTGTCAACGGCGGTGGCGTCGATCACGTCCACGTGCTTCAGCCATGGGGCGCCGTTGCTGGTAGGGCCGAACTGTCCGAGTCGGCCGTACTTGTGCAGCCGTTGCGAGCCGCCGAGCGCCCAGTCCGGCGCGGAGACATAGATCGTGAGGCGCTGCCCAGCACGCCCGCCCGATAGGCATGGTAAAATGGGTAGTATAGCCGGGGAACCGTCTACGGCCGGCAAGTCCTGAAAAGTGGGGATGAGCGGGTCCAAGTGGGCTCCCCAGCCGTTCTTCGCCGAGTGCGGTCCGAGAATGGGGCGAGCCTGGGCTCCCGGGCGGCAGGTGTTTGCCTTCCTGCCGGTCTTTTACCACCCTTAAGATGGGGAAAGTATGCCACGGGGACGGCAAGGCGACAGCATGGAGGCTCACATGGACCAGGACCAGAGAACGCTCGCGCGGTCGAAACCGACGCTGCCCGCGAGCGCTCCGCGTGTCCTCCTGACCGCGGTCGCGGAGAGCGTCACCGTCTCCGCTGAAACAACCAAGCTCGTGACGCTGATCGGCAGTCGGCGCGATTGCGATCTGTCCATCGGCCAAAGCGACGTGTCCAAGGTCCATTGCGCGCTGGTCAACACCGGGACGAATATCGTCGTCGCCGACCTGTGCACCCGCGCCGGCACGTTCGTCAACGGCCGACCCGTGTCCGTCGCCACGCTGTGTCCCGGCGACGAGCTGCGCGTCGGCTCCGAGCCGGTCGCGGTGTGGTTCCCCGAGTTGACGGACGGCTCGGTGTCACCGGCCGCCGGCGAGAATCAGGGCGACCTCGAGCTGCCACGCCCGCTGCGGCTGGAGGGGGCGGGACAGTCCTGCGAGCTGACCAGGCTGCCGGCGGTGATCGGGCGCCGCTCCACCTGCCAAGTCGTGCTCGACACGCCTGATGTCTCCCTGGCTCACGCTCTGCTGTTCGCGGTCGGGGGCCGACCCGCGATCTGCGACCTGGGCAGTCGCTCCGGCACCTATCTCAACGGACAGCGCGTGGGGCTGGGCTGGCTCGCAGACGGGGACGTGCTAAGTATCGGTGGGGAGAAATTGTCAGTGGCCCTCGGCAGCCTCCGTGAAGTGCCGCCCGACGCCGCTGCTGACACTGATCCCGGCGTGCCGTCCTTGGAAACGAGCGACGGGACCGATGCGGACCTTGGGAATGCCGCTTTCTCGCCCGACTCGGGGCATGAGGGACTCGACGCGGAGCCGACCATCCCGTGGGCGTCGGCGCGCGGAGACCTCGCCGCCCTCGAGCAGCGCGAAGCCGCGCTCGACGAGCGCGAAGCCAAGTTGGTGGCGGCGGAGCGTGAACTGGCTCGCAAGCAGGCCGAACTCGCCGAACGCGAGACGGCCGACGAGGAGGGGGTGAAGCAAATCGCCCAGCTGATGGGCGCGCTGGGCGAGGCCTGGCAGGTCTTCGGCTTCGGTGACGCGGCCGCGGCGCGATGCGCTGAACCGGACCCGCGACCCGGGTTATCAGCCGAGTCGGGAAGCGACGTCGGCAGTCCGGGTCCCGGAGACGTCGGTGGTTACTCGTCAAGCGTGGGCCTGCCGGCACCACTGGTCAACAGGGCTCTGTTTTCCTCTGTAAGACCGGACGGAACGACGTACCATAAACCAGATGCGAATATGCTTTGAAATGCTCTCCGGGCGCAAGTCGCGCTTGAACGGTGTGGCTTCTCACAATCAGCGCCCGGTACGGAGGCTGGACGCCACGCGGTCCCCGCGCTTGCGCTCAGGGCTCTGATTGCCGGGCTCTGATTGCTGCATCACGGGCGAGACGCCCGTGCCACCCAGTTACTCGCAGATCGTGCCGTACAGTGCCAGTAGGGCGCTCAGGTCGGACAGGTCGACGTCTCCATCGCCGTTGAAGTCGCCGTCGTAGTAGCACATGCCGCTCGGCGTGCCGTAGTTGGACAATAGTAGCGCGAGATCGGAAAGACCGACCTCGTTGTCCCCGTCGAGATCGCCGGGACAGCTCGGGCCCTGGTTGTAAAACACCTTGACCGACGGGTCGCCGGAGTTGCCGACGATCAGCTCGGGCCAGCCGTCGCCGGTGATGTCGCCGAATGCGATCGCCGTGCCGACGCTGGACGAGTCGTAGGTCCAGGAGGGAGGCGCGTCGAGCACGCCGTCGTTGTTCAGGTAGATATGGACCTTTCCGTCGGAGAAGTGCGTCTCGGCCAAGTCCGGGTCGCCGTCGCGATCGACGTCGCAGAAACCGATGTCCTGGTGGCCGAAGTAGCTGGCCGCCGAGGACCACGTCGCGGTCAGCGTGCCGGCGTCGTTGGAGTACAACAGCGTCGGATCGTGGCCGAGTGCCAGGTCGGGCCAGCCGTTGTCGTCGACATCCGCCCAGGCGACGCCTTTGTCGGTGTCATCGTCGCCGGTCGTCCAGATCGGCGTGGTCTGGAGCGTGCCGGCCACGTTCTTGTAGATGCCGCTCTCGAAGTTCGCCCACTTGGAGACCGCCAGGTCCTCCCAGCCGTCGCCGTCGTAGTCTGCCATCGCGAGGAAGCCCTGGATCGACCACTCGGCGGACTGCCAGCTTGGCACTGTGTCCAACGCTCCATCGTGGTTGCGGAAGATGTAGATCGGCCGAAACGGGTCGGGGGAGACCGCCTGATTGGCCGTGATCACGTCGATGTCGCCGTCGTGATCGAAGTCGAACGGCATCGCGTAGTTGTTCCAGGTCGCGCTGGGCTCGGCGCTGAACCAGCCCGGCGAGTTGCTCGGACCGGCGGGTGAGCCCCAGTAGATCACCGAGGGGTCCATCGTGTAATAGCCGGTGGCCCCGAAGATGTCCGGATAGCCGTCGCCGTTGATGTCGGCCACCTGGACGTCGCCGGTCGAAACCTCGTCGGTTGAGACCCACGAGGGGCTGGCCTCGAGTTCGCCGCCAACGTTGTAGTAGATCAGGTTCTCCCAGTCCGGGTACGGCGGGTAGCTGTCGGAGTGGTAGCACCCGACGACGACGTCGACCAGCCCGTCACCGTTCATGTCCTCGGCCCGGAGGCCGCCGACCTGCCGGCGGAGGTCGTTCTGCCAGTCGGGGGCGGCGCCGTAGGGTACGCCGCCGCCGCGGGTGATGACGGTCCCGTCGGTGGCGGATTCCTGGAGGATGACCATCTCGTGGCCGTCCTCCGAGACTTCGATGCGCGGCTCCTGGGCCTGGAGCGGCAGGGCAAGGAGGCACCAGAGCGTTGCTGCCGCAAAGAGGATCCTGTGGAGTTTCATTTCTTTCCCTCGGTGTTCCATGGGGTTTATTCCCCGGACTCCTGACGTCTCTAACACGACCAGGGTGGCACCGGCGTCCCGCCGGTGGTAACACGGGCGAGACGCCCGTGCCACCCGGTATTCATGGGCGCTTCTAATATAGACGGTCAGGCTGCCGCGCCCCAACAGAAAACCAGCGCCCGTTCCACCGGCCGTCCGCGGTCGGTACGATAATGGCCCGGTGCATCAGCCCCGCCTGGGAAGCGTACCGAACAGCGATAAGGAACCTGCGAATATGGCCAAGAACGACGCGAAGACGTCACGGAACTTCATTCAGGAGATCATCGACGAGGACCTGAAGACCGGCAAGTGGGACGGCCGCGTGCACACCCGCTTTCCGCCCGA
>CAZDTB010000313.1:0-5731 GCA_964508075.1 uncultured Planctomycetales bacterium | reverse complement strand
TATGCCACAGAAGACGACCTTTATCTACTACCCCTGTGAGAAATGCGGGCTAACAGAGCTGGCTGGGGGACCGGCCTCCGGCCGGTCGCTTGACAGGCCGGAGGCCTGTCCCCCAAGGTCTTGACAGGCGGTCTAAGTCTGTTCCGCATGCCATATCCGATCGGGTTACCACACGAACGCCATGCCGCCGCCAGACCGGTATATTCGCGTCGGTTTTTCTTGAACTCGCGGCCAACACGCGCATCTGTATGTTGAGTAGCGGACGAGATCCCGCATGACCGACGCGGCCGATCGGCTATACGAGCAGGTGCTGGTCCTGCGATGTCAAGCGGGCGACGACGACGCGTTCACCGAGATCGTCCGGCGCTATCACGACCGGCTCGGCTATTACGTGCGGCGGCTGCTGGGCGAGGCGGGCCGGGCCGACGACGTGCTGCAGGACGTCTGGCTGGCGGTGTTTCGGAAGCTGCCGCGGCTGCGCAGCCCGGGCGCACTATCCGTCTGGCTCTACCGCATCGCGCGAAACGCGGCACTGGCGGAGCTGCGCGGCGCCCGGAACTGGTCGGTGCTGACTGATGACCCCGCAGCGCCGGAGCCGGACGAGCAGGAAGCCGAGTTCGCACCGGCGGACGCGACCCGGATTCATGCGGCCCTGGGTCGGCTGCGTCCCGAGCACCGGGAGGTCCTGGTATTGCGGTTTCTAGCGGAATTGAGTTACGAGGACATCGCCGACGTGGTGGGCCGCCCACTCGGAACGGTGCGCTCGCGGCTCCACTACGCCAAGCGCGAACTGCGGCGCGAAATGGGAGGTTGACGCATGGCCGGCGAAGGAAACCTGAGCAACCAACTGCTCGAACAAGACGAACAGACATCCGCGACCGCCGCACCCACCGTCGATCAGATTGCGCGGCGCGAGCGGTGGCGGGTGCGCTGCTGGGCGATTGCGACGGTAGTGCTGTGGGTTGTCACGGCGGCCTATCTACTGGGGCTGCTGTGGTCCTACATGGTGCTCTTGCACCCGAAGTTCCACGAGTTTCTGACGAGTGAGGAAACCGGCCCGGCGCAGATGCAGGGCTTCGCCCGCTTCCTGATCTCCTGGTTCAAGGCATTGCTGGTCTGGCCGGTTCTGCTGTTTGCCGCCGCCGCCTGCACGACGATCTTCACGCTCGCCTCGCGCCGGGCGACGCTGCGGCAGATCCAGGGGAGCTTGGCGGAAATCAGCGAGCAGCTAAGAGGCTTGACTGAAAAGGCGTAACAGGAAGCCCTGTCACCTCGCGCAGCGTGAGCAGGCGTCGAAGCGCTCCTAGATTGCGCTGGGCTCGCGTTCGATCGTCTGCGCGCGTGGCCCCGTAAACCGCCAGCCGAGCCGCGAGCAAGCGTCAGGGTTTCGGGATCTCGAGGTCGAGGATCGACTTCGTCAGGTCCTTTGCGAACTCATCCTGGCAGGACGCGGAACAAAAGTGAATCGTGTAGCCCGATACTTCCGTTGCATGCTCGCTCTTGCCATCCATCTTCAAGCCGCAGCCCGGGCACCGCTTAATAATCTTGTCGGCCGTGCCGTCGAGCTCGTCGGCCAGGGCGAGCTTGGCCAGCACCGCGGCCTGAATCTCAGCCTCGCCTTCTGCCGCCTTCTCCTGGACAAGCCCGGCGGCCTGCTTGGCTTTGGCCTCGGTATCCCTCGTCGCTGGTTCTTCCTTTCCGCACCCGACCAGCGTAATCAGGACAAACGCGGCGGCCAGGTAGCACTTCGACCAGTAGGTGGATCGCATCAACATCAGCAGCACTCCTTACGTGAACCAAGGTTAGCTGCACCAGTTTCGCAGCTGCGTCGACTTTGTCCAGCCGAACAGGGTGCTTTCCTTCGAGATTCGAACGGAGCGGGCTGCTTCTCACCCTCGAAGATGGCATTCAACATCGCAGTCCGGCCTCGGCCCCCGGCATGATGCTCCGCGAGCGGATCATCGATCCGTGAATATACAACGCGTTGGCTATGTGCGCCACCGCGCGGCGACTAATGCTCGGTGACGCGCGGAAGAGTGGACACACAGGGGGTGGCCCACCTCTTCACGGGGGGTGGCCCACCTCTTCAGAGGTGGGGGACACGAATAGGACTCGGATTCACGCCCTGAACGGCGTGAGCGCTCAGCAGCGCGAACAGCTTGGTGGTGAAGAATCGCGCCCCCACCCTTCGCTGCGCGAAGGATGGGCCACCCGCCCAGGATGGGGCAGGAGTGGGTTGACTGGCTAGATGGACTCGGCCCCGAGAACTTCGAGTGTCACTCCGTCGAGTACACGCCCGAAGTCGACCAGACTGTTGTTATCACGTTTAACGCTATCGGCAGCGGCACAGCCTGGGTCGGGTTCTCGTTTGATGATTTCTTCGTCATACCGGAACCGTCGAGCATCGCGATGCTCTCGCTCGGTGTCATCCTCGCGCTGCGTCGACAACGGTGATTGCCGGGCGGCGTCTCATCTTGTTTCGCCCTCAACCTTGATCGGCGTCCCGCACTCCGGGCACCGGCCGCTGACGTTGCCGGTCAGGTTGTAGCCGCACTTCTGGCAGTGACCGGGTAGGATGCGGCGGCGCCGGTCAACAAACCACAACAAGGCCGTGGGAATGACCACGACGGGCAGGGCGGGCCAAAGCGGGTACCAGCAGTACGCGGTCGTGCCGCCCGCTCGCCAGGTGCTAGCCCCTGACCAACGTCCGTGCAGCCCGAATCCGTAGCCGGTTTCCACGCGAACCGCAAACGTCATCGGTCCCCCGACCTCCGAGCGACCTGTCAGAAGCAGGCAGCCACCGCCCCGGAACGCGATCGCTTCGCTCATGCCGAACGGCAGCCGGACGAAAAGGAACGCGCTTCCGACCCAAACGCTGGCGACCGCCAGCGACGCCACAGTCTCCACCCACTTCAGTACCCGGCATGTCCGCGAGCGGCGTCTCATGCTGGTTCATCCTCGCGCGTACACGGCGTGCCACACTCCGGACAGCGCCCACTGACGTTGCCGGTCAGGTTGTAGCCGCAGTTGCGGCAGTGGCCGGGTGGAATGCGGCGCCGGTCAAGCCACCAAAGAAAAGCTGCGCCAGGAAACGTGAATAGGAACAGTAACCATAGGGGGATAACCAGACTCCGATACGGCGCGCCCCCCACGTCCGTGTAGAACATGGGCCACGGCCAGCCGACTCGCGAACGCGTGCTTGACGCGGGGAAGATGAAGTCGTCTATATCACCGTAGGAGTCAGGTGCAGAGGGCCGCCGCCAAGTGAAGAGGATTTCGCCGTTGCTGATCTTTATGATCACGGTCTGTGGTCGGCTGCGCGGCGCGTTGGTGAAAGCGTATCGAGCGCTGATAGCCCAAACGGTCAGGATCAGCGCGCACGCTCCCGTTGCGACCCACTTCAGCGCCCGTCGTGTCCGCCGTGCACGAGCCATACCGGCATTCTAACCGGCCGGAGTATGCCGCGCACCGCTCAGCATAGGATGCGATTAGAGGTTTTCAGAAATGATCGGGTGCCACGGGCGGCTGGTCCGCCCGTGCCATTCCTCACTGGTGGACAAGCCACCAGTGGCACCTACAGGAGAGTCTCTGAAACCGGTGTAGCGTCAGCCGCTGGTCGTGCCGTACATAGCCAGCAACGCCGCCAGGTCGGTGAGGTCGACGTCGCCGTCCTCGTCGATGTCGCCGTCTGCGTAGGTCGCGCCGCTGGTCGTGCCGTAGTGGGCGAGCAGTTGTGCCAGGTCGGACAGATCGACGTCACATTGGTGCTCGTACGCGCCCCTGTGCATGATGGGCAGTCCCGGCGCGGCGGGATAGCCGGTGTCGGACGTCCCAAGACGGTCGGCACAGCGCAGGCAACTAATCCTCGTCCCCGACGTAACCCAGGGCCTTCAGCAGCTCCATCACGTCGGGGCCAATCCTGGGCTTATCACCCGCTCTGGGCACGTACTCCGGGACGGCTTCAAGCCATGAGGCGACATAGTCCTCGAGCCGCCGCGACTCCTCGCGGTGCAAGGAATCCAGATTCTCGAGCTCGCCCGGATCGGCGGCGAGGTCGTAGAGTTCGCGCATTCCGTCACTAGACTCAATGTACTTGAAGCGCGAGGCGACGGCGGCGGTTTGTGAGAACGCGCGGTGCCGTATTTCCGGATCCGCCGCATTGAGCAAACGGTCCACGTACTGCGGCGGGGCGCCAAACGTGTGGGAAATGGCTATTCGCTCCTGTTCATGCTGCTGTGCGACCTCCAGCAGATCGCGCGCGTGGGGCGGGGTTTCAACGGCCGCCGGCCCAAGCGCCGCCCGCAGGATCGTCGGGTAGAGATCCGACAGTTGGACCACTGTCCTGACGCGTCGAGGCGCCGCATCTCCGGGTGGTCGAATCATCATCGGCACGTGGATCAGGTCGTCGTACAGCAGAAAGTGGTGCGACCACATGTTGTGCGTTTCGAGGTGTTCTCCGTGGTCGGCGGTGATCACGACCAGCGTGTTATCCAGCATCCCGCGACGCCGAAAGATGTCGATCATCTCGGCGACACGATCGTCGAGGTTGCGCAACCCGGCGTCGTACTGCCGCTTGAGCACTTCGCGATCAAACGGCAGCACGTGCTCGTAACCTTCGACGTTGGCGTCAAAAGTGAGGAAGTCCGCGATTTCGCCGTAAGCTCTGCGGCGCAGATCGTATGAGCGGTGAACGCCGTCTTCCGATAGGAAGAGCTGGCGGTAGCCCTTTGTGGCCAGGTACGGCAGGTGAGCCTCCATGTAATTGATGAAGACGCAGACCGGAGCCCCACCGTGGGAGTCGAGCCAGCCCGCGACCAGGTGGTTGGTCAGCGCGCTGCCAAAGCCGGAGTCCAGCCACGGCGCGGGCGGTGTGATCCCCCACCGTTCGCAGAAGAACTCGAGCGAGAAACGTATCGCGCGCAGGAACTCCCACGGAACTGTCACCGTTTGGAATCCTTGGCAGAGATTGGTCGTCGGCCCGAGCAACGGGTTGTTCGAGAAAAGCGCGGTCTCATAGCCGCTTTCCCCCAGCACCTCGGCCACCGTACGAAAGGAATCGTCCAGCCAAGTAGTCGGGCCGCCCATCCCGTGTTGGCGAACCGGCAATCCCGTAAACATCGAGGCGTGTGTCGGGAGGGTCCACATCCCGTTCGCAACCGCCCGCTCGAAGACGATGGCCTGCTGGGCCCACTGGTCCAGAAACGGCGTGGTCGGTGCGTCGTAGCCGTACACGCCGAGCCGATCGGCCCGCACCGTATCCAGCACGACCCACAAGATGTCCGGTCGCTGCTGCGTCGCGGTGCGCGGAGCTCCCCCGGCAACGCGGTACGTACCGGGGTTGAACAGCGGGGAGCGGACGAAGAAGAAACCGACTACGAGCGCGACTACCACGGCAGCGCCGGTGGCAACCTGAAACCAGCGTCGCAGGCGCCTCTGGCCCACACGACGATGCACGCGGCACGCACGGGAGTAGGCCACCGCGGCCAGCCCCAGCCCGACGCCGATCACCGGGATCACGAAGATCGGATCCAACCGGCGGGCCATCTCCACCCTCGCCGGCAGGACGACCACAGTGGCCAGCACAAGGTAAAGGCCCAGGAAGAACGCCTCGGGAACCGCTCGCGTCCGCCGGCGGGCGAAGACCCAGTAGACCACGCCGCACGCGACCATCGCGGGAAGCGAAAACAGAAGGTAGGTCGCCACCACGCGCCCCCCCGCGGCAAGCACGAGA
>CAZDTB010000312.1:0-5739 GCA_964508075.1 uncultured Planctomycetales bacterium | reverse complement strand
CAGGTCTACATCGTGGAGGAGTCCCAGCCGCCGATCCCCGAGGCGCTCTCGCCCGATGTGCTATTTGCGCATATCGCTCGCCAGGCCTGCGAGGCGTGGGCCGGAACCTGGGCTCCAGACAGCGGGGTGCTGACCGGCCCGGCGGCATACGACGCCTGGCAAGACATCCTACGAAGAGCACCGGCTGCAAACGCAGGCAAGTCGCCGCTCCACGTTCAGCACAGCCATGCCACGCGTCTGCTGGTCGCAGCGCGCTGCTGCCTGGCCGCCTGGCTGCGACGTGTTTCGGGCAGACAACGCGAGCTCGCCGCCCGCTGGGCCGACGCATGCGATCGCGTCGCACAACACTTGCGTCCGTACCAGTCGCCTGACGCAGCGAGAGAAACTCTGGCGCAACCCGCCGGGATTGAGCACGCGTGCCGGGCCCTCGACAACGCGTCTGCGCTCGAAGCGGAAACCGTCAAACAGCTCGAATCAGCTCGCTAGCCCACAGGAGACCCCGACAGGGCCGGACGCATGCCGCCAACCATCACCGACGCCGGACGCCTCCACCTCAAGTGGGCCCTGATCGACGGGATCGGCCCGCTGCTGTTCAGTCGGCTGATGGTGCAGTTCGGCGACGCCGAGACGGCGATGGGTGCCTCGGCCGGACAACTGGCACAGATCAAGCGCATCGGCCAAGAGTCCGCCGAGCGCATCGCCCGCCAGCGCGACACGCTCGAGATCGAATCCGAGATCGCCGCCGCCGCGGAGCACGCCGTGCGGATCATCTGCCAGGCCGACGACGATTATCCGCCGGGACTTCGGCAGATCGCCGACCCCCCCATCGTGCTGTACGCCAAGGGTGAGCTGCGCCCGACCGACGCCGTCGCCATTGCCGTGGTCGGCACCCGCCGTTGCACGATCTACGGGGGCGAGCAGGCCCGGCGTTTCGGCGAGCTGCTGGCCGGCGCCGGGTTCACCGTCGTCAGCGGGCTGGCCCGCGGCATCGATGCCCTCGCGCACCACGGCGCGGTCGAGGCCGGCGGACGCTCGATCGCCGTCATGGGCAAGGGCCTGCCCGAGATCTACCCCCCGGAAAACCAGGCCCTGGCCGACAAGCTGCTTGAAAACGGGGCCTGGGTCAGCGAGTTGCCCATGCGGGCCGAGGTTCGCCGCGAGAATTTCCCCGGCCGCAACCGCATCATCGCCGGCATGACGCTCGGCACGCTGGTGATCGAAGCCCCGCAGCGCAGCGGCGCCCTGATCACCGCCCGGCTCGCCAGCGAGTACAACCGCGAAGTCTTCGCCGTCCCCGGCCGCGCCCAGGATCCCACCTTCTTCGGCAGCAACGACCTGATCCGCCGCGCCTACGCCAAGCTCACCGTGTGCCTCGAAGACATCCTCGACGAGCTCGGCGAAGTTGGCGAAAAAATGCGCCCTACCCCGGATAACGCGGCCGACACCCGGGAAGGTGCAGCGGCCGGGCCCTCGGAGAATGTAGCGTCCGGTCTCCGTGCCGGACGTGCTGACCACGCCCCCCCCCGCCGCACCCCACGACTCTCGCAAGCCGAAAAACGCGTCTACGACGCCATCCCGTACGAGCCCATCTTCCAGGACGCCGTCCTCACCGCCTCCCAACTACCCCCGGGCGAAGTCCTGGCCGCGTTCACCACCCTGGAGCTGAAGGGCCTGATCAAACGCCTGCCGGGCCAGCTCGTGGTCCGAGCCGGCAAGGCCTGATGCGACCGGTCAATCGTCGTCACCCACGTAACCGAGGCTCCGCAGAGACTCGAGCACTTTGCGCGACGGCGACTCGTCGCCCTCCGCAGGCAACGTATATGCCGGCGTCGTTTCCAGCCATCCGCGGATGTAGGCCGCCAGCCGCTCGGCGTCGTCTGGCCGCTCGTCGATCAGGTTCCGAAGCTCGCCCGGATCCTCGCGCAGGTCGTACAGCTCCCGCCACCCGTCCGCCGACTTGATCAGCTTGAACCGCTCGCTCACCGCGGCGATCTGCGGTACCGCGCGGTGCAGGACGACCGGATCCGTGCAACCCGCGAAGTTCTTCATGGTAATCGGCGCCGGGCCGTTGCATTCACAAATCGCGATCCGCGGCTCACCCCCGCTCTCGGCAATCGCAATCAGATCGCGAACATCGCGCGCTGCCGGCCAGCCCGGCTGCGGGAGCACCCGTGCCAGCACCGTGTCATATACGTCGGACAGTTCCACCGGTCGCGAGATACGAGCGCCCTGTTCGCGCCCCGGCTCGCGAATCTGGACCATTACGTGAGCGAGATCCTGGTACGTCAGAAAACGATGTCCCCACATCCCGTGCGTGCCGAGATACTCGCCGTGGTCGCTGACGATCACGACCAGCGTGTTGTCGAGCAGCCCGCGCTGCTTGAACATCTCAACCACCTCGCGCACGCGGTCATCGAGGTAGCGAATCGCGGCGTCGTATTGGCCTCGCAGCACGTCGCGGTCGTACTCACTCAGAAAGTCCGATCCGTGGATGCTGTAATCCATGTCCAGCCGACTCACGATGTTCCCGTGCACCCGGCGCCTCAAGTCGTACGACCGGTCAACCTGATCGACGTCGAGGAACATGCTCCGATAGCGTCGCGGCACGCGATACGGCAGATGAGTCTCCATGTAGTTGATGAAGACGAACTTGGGCACGCCCTCGTGTGCATCGAGCCAGTCATCGACAAAGCGGTTGGTCAGCGCGCCACCGTAGTCCTGGTCAAGCCATGGCAAAAACGGCGTGATGCCCCACTTCTCACAAAGGAAATCCAGCGAGAAGCGGCTCAACTGGCGCAGGCGATACACGATCCGCCAGCTCTGGAAACCCTTCGTCAGGTTCGTATCCGGTGAGACCAGCGGGTTGTTCGAGAACATCGCCGTGGCGTATCCGCTCTCACCCAGCGCGTCCGCGACCGTGCGGAACGAATCATCCAGCCAGAGATTGCGATGCCCGGTGCCATGCTCGCGCACGCTGAGGCCGGTGAGCATCGACGCGTGGGCCGGCACCGTCCACATCCCGTTCGAGATCGCCCGATCACAAACCACCGCCCGCCGTGACCATTCGTCTAGAAAAGGAGTCGTCGGCTTGCCGTAGCCATGACAGCTCATCCGGTCCGCCCGGGCCGTGTCCAGCACGATCCACAGTACGTTGCGTCCCGACCGCTCATTGTGCGTGGGGCCCGGCTGCGGATCCGCCCAGGTCGACGGGTCAAACAGCGGCGAACGCACAAACACCACTCCGCTCACGACGAGCACCACCAGGGCCAGGGCCGTCCCGGCGTGTGTCAGGCGCTTCAGCACCAGTGGCCCGGCCTTGTGATTGATCGATCGCAAGCAGACATACTTGACCGCCCCCAACAGGACGCCCGTCACGCACCCTCCCACCAGCCACATCCACCCACTTCTGCCCGCGAGCTCCAGGTCGGCCGGGATCACGAGCGCCAGCGCAAGCACCACGAAGACGCCCGCCAGCACCGGCAGCGGCGTCGCCCCCCGCCGCCGACCAACCATACCCCAGTACCCGAGCGACACGATCAACATCACTGGGCACCACAGCAGCGCATGCGTGCACGCGGCCCGTCCAATCAGCGCGATCAGCAGCTCGACCGGAATGTTCTCCCCGCTGAGCCGGCCCGACACCTGCATCGCAACCAGCAGCACCTCGGCGACGGCGAGCGTCACGCTCCCCACCAGTGCCACCGCCAGACCTGTCCGGGCGGACTCCAGCAGCGTCGGCGCGCGCCTAGACTGGCCACCGCTCCCACGCCCGTGCGGAGTCGGTTTGCCCCCGTCGGCAGTGCGCGACACCTGCATAATGCCTCTCGAAGCCGTCCGCTCGTTACTGCTCGAGGATCAACTCGGCACCACGCGTAACGCCCTCGTCGGAATCCTGGGCCGGCATGGTGGACGGCATCGTCGTCGGCTTACTGAACCGAAACTGCTTAAGCTCGCCAACGAGGCTCTCACCGGGCCGCAAGTCGGCGATGAACGCACTCCACTCGCGGCGCTGAGTAGCCGACAAGCCGGCCCGCCAGACTACGTACTGCGCCAGCCGCTCACCCTCGAGCATCACCCGCCCGAGATGCTCCTTCTGAAACGCCTCATCCGGCTCCGCCCAGCTCGCGTAGAGCAGCTGCGGCGTCTCACAACCCTGCCGCCCCACCGCTTCCCAACTTAGCTCGCGCTTCTCTTCGTCCCAGGTCCCGTTGGTTTCCAGCGGCTGCGCCCGACCCTGCCAGACGACCCGCCCCCGGGTACTGGTGCCGAAGATCTCCGGCATGAGCGGAGCATACCGCTGCTCGAGCTCCGCGGGGGTGAGGCCGGCCAATTTGAGCCCCTGCTCGAACGCCGCCTCCACCGCGTCCGGGTCGCGTAGCCGCTCCAACGCCGCCGGCCACGGCTCATCGTCACCGTAGCCCATCCCCGCCGAGGCTTTTCGCAAGACCCCGTGTACGGCGGTGCGGCCGTCGTCCTTGTCCAGTAGGGCCACCTCACTTGGTCGGAAGTAGCCGCGCTCGACCAGGTAGCTCACGCCACCCAGGAACTCGGCCTGCCACAGACCTGACAGGCTCTCGCTATCCTGGTCGAGCTCGGCATCCTCGAGGATGTTGCCACGCGTGACCGCCCGCCAGCCCATCAGCATGATGTTGAGTGCATCGTTGCGCAGCTCGCCTTCGATGAACGTCACTAGCTTCGCGAGCTTCTTTGGCTCCGCCTGCAACGACGGCTGCTGCTGCGCCCACGCGACCCACACCTTCGCTACCGTGTCAGCCAGCTCCTCGGCCCCTGCGAGCAACGCGTACAGATCGTTTCGGCCCGGCATGCGCTCGACGTACGTCACGACCCGGCCCATCGGACAACTCGTCGTGCCCACGAATCCGTGGTTGGTTAACCCCTCGTGGATCAGATCCGCCGGCAAGACTTCCGTAAAGGTGGCGGCAAAACGCTGCTTGTTTCCATCGGCGCTGCCGGCATCCCCATAGGCGCCCTTGGCGGCTCCGAGCACGTCCTCGGCCGGCGCGCTGATCGTCTCGCCATCTTCCGTCCAGACGGTCAGCTCGCGATGAACGCTGCCGTCCGCGGCTTTCTTCATCGTGATCTCGAACTTGCGAACCGGGCATCCCGGAGCCAGCACGCACGGCAGCACGATGGCCAGAAGTGCAAACTTCTTCATGTTCAGCCTCCCGCGGCAGTCACCCCCGTGTTTAGACTCTGAATCGTATACGACGTTTGCCACCGGAGGGATGCAATTCGCGCGAAGTTCCATACAATAAGTTGCTTAAGAGGTTTTCATTCATTTAACAGGTGTGTCGATGGGACTCAAGGTTCACAACAGCCTGACGCGTAAACGCGAGGACTTCAAGCCGCTCAACCCGCCCCGGGTCGGCATCTACGTCTGCGGCCCGACGGTCTACGGTCACAGCCACCTCGGACACGCCAAGAGCTACGTCAGCTTCGACGCGATCATCCGCTGGCTGAAGTTCAGCGGCTACGAGGTCAACTACGTCCAGAACATCACCGACGTGGGCCACCTGACCGACGACGCCGACGAGGGCGAGGACAAGATCATCGCCGAGGCCCGCCGCCGCGGGCTGCACCCCATGGCGATCGCCGACACGTATACACAGAGTTACTACGAAGACATGGACGCCATGAACATCCTGCGTCCCGACATCGCCCCGCACGCCAGCGGGCATATCCCCGAGCAGATCGAGGCCGTCAAAATCCTGCTCGAAA
>CAZDTB010000311.1:0-5740 GCA_964508075.1 uncultured Planctomycetales bacterium | reverse complement strand
GCCGCCGCCGATGACCAGCAGTTGGGCTTCTTCCGTCACTTCGCCAACACCCGCTGCCTCAGCTTCCAGACGCCGCCACGCGCCTGCGCGGCGCCGCACGGACTGAAGTCCGTGGCTCTTCGTCTCCGCTACAGCCTCAGGCCACGCTGATTACCTCTATGCCGATAATCGTCGGATGGCCGGTGCGAATTCTCTCGACGACCGCCTCGTCCGGCTGCCGGTCGAGCCGGATGTGGGCGCAGGCGAACTTGCCGTTGTCGTGGATCACCTGATCCATCTCGACGGCAGCGATGCCCGCGTCACCCAGCACGCCGAAGACATGCGCCAGCCCGCCCGGCTTGTTCTCCATCTGGACGATCAGCGTCGGATTGGCGATCGGTTGCGCCACGTTGACGCAGTGGAGCGCCTCGCCGGTCTCCTTGAAGCGGGCCACGATCCGCACGACTTCTTCGGCGACGGCCATCTGGGCCTGTTCGGTCGACGCGCCGATGTGGTGCGTGCCGTAGAGGTTCGGAATCTGGGTGACGGGGGAGTCGATCGTCGGCGACTCGGCGGCGGGCTCGTCGGCGTATACGTCCAGCCCGGCGCCACGCAGCTTGCCTTCCTTGAGCGCCTTAATGAGCACCGCTTCGTCGATCACGCCGGCCCGGCTCGTGTTGATCAGCATGGCCCCGTCTTTCATCAGTGCCAGTCGGCGCTCGTCGATCAGGTGGTGCGTGGCCCCGCCGCCGGGCACGTGGATCGTGACAATGTCCGATTTCCGCAGCAGGTCGTCGAGCTCGGCCCGGGCTGCATTGGGATGGTCGGCCAGCTCGGTTTGCCGGCCAATGTGGTAGTAGAGCACCTTCATGTCGAACGCGAGCGCCCGCTGGGCGACCTCCGCCCCGATGCGGCCGGCCCCGATGATGCCGAGAGTGCTGCCCTTCAGGCCTTTGCCGGCCTTGGCGTAGAACTTCTTCTTCCACTTGCCGGCGCGCAGGTCGGCAACGTTATCCGCGATTTTGCGATCCAGCGCGATGATCAGACCCATGGTCAGTTCGGCCACCGCGATGGCGTTCATCCCCGGGCAGTTGCAGACGCGGATGTCGCGTTCGGCGGCGGCCTTGATGTCGATCGTGTCGAACCCGGAGCCGGCCCGGATGATCAGGCGCAGCTTTTTCGCGGCTGCCAGGACTTCCTTGGGAACCTTGGTCGAGCGAACGGTCATCACGTCGGGATCGAACTCGGCCAGGCGCTTCTTGAGCGCCTCGTCTTTGAGGTCCGGCTCGTAGGCCACCTCGTCGGCCAATCCCTTGAGCTGGTCGAGCCCCCACGGTTCCATCTTGTCCGCAACCAGGATCTTCATTGCATGCTCCGACGCCGGCTCTGCTGAAACCCGCGACCTGCTCCCCGCGGGAAAACACGAATTATACGGCCCAATCGCCCGCAGCGGAATGACCGGTACCCGGCCATGAACCGAACCGCGCCCACAATCACAACCGCGACCGTGAGGGAGCGGCCGCCAAACCCGTGCTGGCCGCCACTGGTGGCTCGCCCACCAGTGCTCTGCACGACCGGCGACCGCAAAGTTCCACTTTGCCCCGGGTGCCGCTGGTCCGGCGCAGGCGGACCAGCCAGTGTCTTGCCCGCTCCTGCGATATTCCCATCTCGCCGGGTGCCACTGGCGGCTTGTCCGCCAGTGCGTCCTCCCAACCCCAAACCCTGACCTTGCAGCGCCAGGCGCCCCACCCTTATACTGCCCCTGCGCTGACCTACAGCGCCTGCCGGAGCCATTTCGTCGGCAGGAGTGTGAGGTGTGCGGCAGACTGGTGCGCCTGGCGACGCACGTTGCGTCTGGAAGCCAAGGCAGAATGCGGGCTTAGCTGGAAATCACATAGACAGAAGCCAGGCCGCGTCGCAGAGTACGAGGAGGACCAGGATGGCCGAGAAGAAGGACCCCGAGATCACCGCGCTAGAGGCGGTTCACTCCGCGCTGAAGGTCCTGGATGCCGATTCGCGTCAACGCGTTCTGGCCTCGGTATTCGCGCTGTTGGAGATCCCGGCACAACAGAGTGCTCCCGTTGCCCTCCCGTCCAGCGGCGAAGCCCTCGGTGCACGAGCGGAGCCTTCTCGCGGAGCCCGTCCGGTAGCAATCGTGGAACTCATGCAAGAGATCTCCCCGGGTACTAACCCTCAGCGCATCGCGTTGTTCGCCTACTACCGCGACAAGTACGAGGGCAAGACACGGTTCTCTCGCGATGATCTCAAGGTGTATTTCGCGAAGGCGAAGGAGCAACCACCCGGCAACTTCGACCGCGACTTTACCAAGGCTGTCCGGAATGGGTGGATTCACGAGGACGAAGGCGATTCGTACATCACATCGAAGGGGATCGAAGCCGTCGAATCTGGCTTTTCGGGAGAACGAAGCTACACGCGATCTTCGAAAGGTAGAGGGATCAAGGGCAGCCGAAAAGGAAAGATCACAGCGCAGAAGAAGGGCAGCAGACGAAGGCGAAAGACGTCCCATTGACCCCGAGATCTGGCCGTAGGCATGGTCGACGACCATATCATTCTCACCGCGGAGCGGCTCCGAGACGACCTCGGTGAATTGAAGGGAGTACTTCGCAAGAAATATACGACCGCTTCGCGCCAGGTGTCGGCCGATGACCTTCGGGCTCAAGCCGCGAAGCTTGCAGAGACTTGGCTCGTAGATCTAGCGGAGCGACAAGAAACTGCGCAAGCCCTGGAGTCCGATTACCTCGCTGACCTCACTGTACGGTTCCAGAAGCTCCTGACGCTGTCAGAACATGCTTCCAAACGCTCGCGATACGATGGCGAAATTCGTGCGATTCTGCAGCGTTTCTCGCTAGACGCTATCATCCCACTGAAGAAACTGCTTCAGGAGTCCCCTAGTACTGCCCGGCGGAGCACCACCAAGACGCCTCCTAACAGCTTCGAAGCGTCTGCATTCGTAGGGCACTCGTTCAGCAATCCGGACAAACCCGTCGTCGCGTGTGTGACGGATACTCTGCGATCACTTGGTATTAGCGTATCGACTGCCGAGAAGCCAAAGGCCGACAGCATCTCAGAAAAGGTAAAGCGCCTGATCGAGGCGAACTTTCTTTTCGTAGCCGTCTTCACTCGGCGTGACAAGCTCGCCCGGAAGCGCGAATGGACGACTAGCTCCTGGATCATCGACGAAAAGGCTTACGCTGTCGGCAAACGCAAGAAACTCATCCTCCTCAAAGAGCAGGGTGTTGGCAGCATTGGGGGAATCCAAGGCGATTACGAGTTTATCGAATTCGACCGAGAATCCCTGCACGTGCTGGTAAAGAGAGTCCTCGAACTCTTCGATCTCAATGTCGCTGGACTCAGGAGGTGAGCCTCGCGCATCAGCCAGCTGGAATGGCGCTGCCTAACTGGGCGCGGCAGTTCACCTGCCCGAGGGGATCAATTCGGGACAGGCAGCCTTTTCGCCCATTTTTATGTCGCAGGGCGGTTGGTTGCTACGTAGTCGCCGAGTGGGGGGAAGGGGTTTTCGCAGGAGTGGCAGCCGTCCCCCAGCCTTGAAAGGCTGGGGCACCCGCAGCGCGCCATCAAGACCCCACCAAAACCCGCCAGAAACCCCCAACTCCCGCTTGATCCCTCGATCCCTTGATCCCTCAATCCCTTGATCCCTGTTCCCCGCCTATGATTCCTGGAACAACCGCGCGCCCTCCGCGCCGCTGCGGTTGCCTTCACCGGAGCCCGTATGCACGACCGCCCTGACACTGACCTCTACGCCGCCTTCCGCTTCGCCGCCGACATCCACCCCGAGCCCCGCCACTGGCTCTGGCCCGCAAGAATCCCTCTCGGAAAGCTCACCCTCCTCATCGGCGACCCCGGCGTCGGAAAGTCACTCCTCCTCGCCGACCTCGCCGCCCGCGTCTCCGCCCCCCATCCCTGGCCCGACTCCCCTCCGTCGCTTCGTCGCTCCGTCGCTTCGTCGCCTCCGCACGGCGTCATCCTCGTCTGTCCCGAAGACGGTCCCGCCGACACCCTGCGCCCGCGCCTCGCCGCGGCCAGCGCCGGCCTCGCCTCCATCTGCATCCTCGAAGGCGCCACCAGAACCCTGCCTTCGTTTTCTCATACTGAACCCCGAACCCTGAACCCTCGCTTCTCCCCTTCACCCTCCCCGCCCACGCCAACGTCCTCCAAGAGGCGATTCGCGCCGTAGACAACCCCCGCCTGGTCATCCTCGATCCCTTCCATGCCATCCTCTCCCCCGATGCCCAGACCAGCATCGACGCCGTCGTCGCCTGCCTCGCGGAAACCGCCCACACCTACGGCGTCGCGATCGTCGCCGTCGCTCATCTCATCAAGGCCCGCTCACATCGCATGCTTTATCGTGTGCGCGGGTCGCTCACTCTCGTCGCGGCCGCCCGCGCGATCCACCTGCTTTCAGCCGACCCCGACGATCTCCACCGCCGGATTCTCTCTCCGGTCAAGATGGTCTACGGCCCACCGCCCGCACCGCTCGCCTTCCGCATCACCCCCGCCCCGCGACTTGAATGGGAAACGGGTGGCACAGGCGTCCCCGCCTGTGAAATCGGTGCCACAGCCCCCGCTTACACCCCGAACCTGCCTCCCGACCTCCTCGGTCTCTCCCCCGATGCACGCTCGGCGTTATCCGACGCATGCGATTGGCTTTTCGATTTCCTCACCGCTGGACCCCGCCCCGCCCGCGTAACTCTCCGCGAGGCCCGCGCCGCTGGCCTCAGCACCGCCACCCTGCGCCGCGCAAAACGCATCCTCGCCGTCCGTTCCATCAAGCCCAGCGTGGAGTCCGGCTGGCTTTGGTCACGCGAGCGCCGTCTGGATAACGAACGTTCTCAATTAGGAGGCGCGCAAACATGACGCCCTTGCGCACCTTGGCCCTGAAGTCGTCAAAGGGCTGTCGCTGTCCTCACTACCGCCCGAAGACCTGCGCCCCCAGCGCACTCAGCAACTGCACGATCTCGGAGAATTATTCCGGCGGCCGTGCCGGTGGCATCAGCTCCAATTCAGGTAATACAGCGATCATCAATTGTACTATTGTGAGGAACTGGGCCGATGATTATGGCGGCGGCGTCTGCTGCGGCTCCGACAACACGACGATCGCTAACTGCATTCTGTGGGATAACGCGCCGGATAATGTGTACGGAAGCCCCGCGATCACGTACTCCGACATCGAGGGCGGCTGGGAAGGTGAAGGCAACATCGCGGTCGCCCCCGCTTTCGCCTTTCCGGGCGACTTTCACCTGATGCCGGGATCGCCATGCATCGATGCGGGGACAAACGACCCGAGCGGCGGCCTGCCCGCTGATGATCTGGACGGCAATCCACGTCCGCTGGATGGAGATGGCGACTCGACCGCCGTCGCCGACATGGGCGCCTACGAGTTTAACCCTGGCGCTCCTTGCATCGCGGCTTCGTCAACTGTGTTGGAGTTCTTTGTGTTCGAGGATGACCCGAACACGCATAGCCAGATTTTCTCTCTCCGAAACTGCGGCGGCGGGACGCTTAACTGGGCGGTGGAAGCCCCAGCCGCGTGGCTGCAAACCGATCCGCCGACCGGCCAGTCGACCGGCGAGATCGACGATGTTCTTTTAACGGCGGACGTCGCCGGTTTGTCTTACGGCAAATACGAATGCGAGGTGACAGTCTCCGACCCGGCGGCGACGAACAGCCCCCGAACCATACGTGTCGTGTTGTATGTTAACGCGATCCTGCACGTCCCGGG
>CAZDTB010000310.1:0-5740 GCA_964508075.1 uncultured Planctomycetales bacterium | reverse complement strand
CGCAGAGGCGCCAAGAGCGCAGAGGCGGCAGAGAGGGTTCAGTCTTCAGGGTTCAGGATGTAGCGTCGGCCCCCTGCGGCCGACGTAGGTGCAACGTCCGCCACCTGCCCGCCCTAAGCGCAGCCGAAGGGTCAGCGGTGCCCCGATTGTAGGGTACGCCCCGGACGCAGCAATTCGAGGCCCACATCTGAATGGTGGGTCAAGGGACGCACGCTACACGGCTACACGGCTGACAGGTCCCCCCCCTTATTCCGATTGAAACTATAGTTCAAAGGTGGCAGCTCGGCGTGGCGCTGAAGGTATCTCAGCATCACGATGCCCTCGATCCGGTTCGCATCGTCTTTGCTCTTCGCCGCGATCCATCGCACGCGGAGCGAATCCACCGGAAAGTGCCGTTCAAGCCGGAAGAAAGCATATCGCCGGCCCGCCATGTGTCCTTTCTTAAGTCGGTTCATGGCGCAGCGTCGAAACCTGCGGAGCCGTTGGCGCAGGTGCATCGACTCACCGACGTCGAGAATGCCGTCTTCGTCGCTACCAATTGCGCGATTCAGCGGCCGATCCGTAGCGATCACGTATGCTCCGGCACCGGTCGTGACCCGCTGGAAGTCAAAGCTCATTAGTCCAGTCCATGCTGACCAGCCGGACCAATCAATAAGCGGCGTTGCGATTCTCGTTCTCCCTGTGGCCTTGTTCCTCTGAGCTATGCTCACGCCCCGATCGTCGCGCTCGCCATTTCGGTCCACCCTTGACATGCCACCAAACCTCGTCGCTGCGCGACGGCGGACTTCGTCCGCGGCGGCCCGTCAAGGGCAGGCGGTCCCTTTGCGCCACTTGTGCTCACCCAGCGGAGCAAGTACCTGAGCGACTTCCCCGCGTCGGCGACTGTCTGCCTTGTTGCCGGGCTGCCGCGTTGCCTCGTTGCCTTCGTTCGCTCTGCCTCACACCCCCGCCGTCGCCACGTAAACATCCGAATACTCGCCGACCGGCAGGTCGTTGTCGCGGTAGCGCAGCCGGTAGCGGCGCTCCTCGGGCTGGCCGGCCGCCCTCCAGGGCCGTCTTGGACGCCTCGACCACGTGGCGCAGCCGTTCCGCGTAGGTACTATCGCATGGCCGCTAAGATATCAGCTTTTGACAGCTCCGCGACGGCGCAGGCGGTGTCCGCGGCGCCATAGTAGACGAGCAGGGTGTCGCCGCGATCGACCACGCCGGTCGGGAACACCACGTTCGGCACGAAGCCTTCCCGTTCGAAGTCGGTTTCGGGTACGAGAATCGGCTCCGATGCCTGGCGGACGATGCGGTGCGGCTCGTTCAGGTCGAGCAGAAGTGCGCCGGCGGAGTACGTTCCCACGCCGGCGCCGTTGCCGCCGTCGCCGCTGTCGCCGGCCGGCTTGGTGCTGCCGTGGTAGATTTCAAGCCAGCCATCAGCCGAACGGATGGGAGGTGCCCCCGCCCCGACTCGACCGGCATCCCAGCCGGAAACGCTCCCGAGCAAGACCTCGTGCCGGCCCCAGTGAGTCATGTCCGCGGAGCGGGCCAGCCAGATTTCCGGCTGCGTAAAAGGCGTTCCGCCGAGCGGGCGATGCAGCGCGACGCACTCGCCGTCAATCGGTTCGGGGAACAGCACGACGTCCTTGTTCTCGGTCGGGAAGATCACGCCGTGGCGCGTGAATGCCTGAAAGTCGGTCGTTGACGCCAGCGCGGTTGCGGGGCCGTGACGTGAGACCGCGACGTACGTGAACCAGTACTTGTCGCCGATGCGTGTGATGCGGGGGTCCTCGACGCCGAATTCCTCGAACTCGCTCTGCGGTTCGAACCGAGCGCCGTCTTCGCGATCGATCGACCGGCCGTCGCCGCTTCGCAGGACGCGCAAATGCGAAATAAACGTCAGGCGGACCAGACCGTCGTGCTTTCGCTGGACAACCCGGGCGTCTAAAGAATCGATTTCGTCGTTGGCGATCCAATCCACTGTCAGGCCCGCACCGGTCCGCCAGCGCGGCAGCGCGGTATAACCCGCGCGTCGCTCGCGCGGCCGCTCCGCCACCCGTACGAGAATAATCACCTCGTCACCGAACGCGATCGCTCCCGGGTTGAATGTGCCGACGATCTCAAGATCATCGCGCGACGGTCTCAGGTCGCCGGGTCGGCACAGGCAGGCGTTGAACAGACGGCGGATCACGGGCTGGCCCCCACGTTTGCCATGCGAGTGGCCTCGATCGCCAGCGCCAGCGATGCGCGGCCGTTTTCTTCGGTGAGACGTCGCTGATGCGAGCGGTCGCGAATCCAGGCCACCTGATCCACGAGCAGCGCGCGAAGCAGTTGGCCGTACCGATGCATCTTGCTCTCCCCTTCGCCGTAAGCCATTTCCAGCGATTGGTAGACGTCCAGCGTCTTGTGGCGTCCCGAGCAGACGCGGTCCTTGGGCGAATAGACCGCACTCACGTCCAGCCGGGCTCCGGGGAAAAGTTCGCACAGCTCGCGCGTGCCCTTCTCATCGGCGACGGCGTGAATCCGAACGCGGCATGGAACCCATTCGTAGAGTGAAACGTCGCCACGCTCAAAGACCAGGCGGAACTCCTGCCGGTCGAGACGCCCGGGCTGGTGAAAGCCGTGGTAGAAGTTCACCAGCGTCGTGTCGCCGTAACGGACGGTGCAGTGAGCCTGCTCTTCGATTTGCGTTCCGGGCCGCAGTGTTCGCTGTGCCGCGACCACGTTGCCCTTTCCAAGCCACCCTTCGAACAGGTCGAAGAAATGAACGCCGTGTTCGATGAAGATTCCGCCGCTCTTGTCGCGATCCCAGAACCAGTGCTCGGGGGGCAATCCCTCGTCCGCAGCATAGTTCTCGAAGAACGCGTGAAGCAACTCGCCGAGAACCTTGGATTGAACCAGGCGGCGTATCGCGTCGAACAGCGGATTGTAACGTTGCATCAGGTCAGCGATCACGAGCAGGTCGCGCTCTGCCGCGGCGGCGATCAGCTCGTCGGCCTGCTCGGCGGTCAGCGCCAGCGGTTTTTCACATATCACGTGTTTGCCGGCCCGCAGCGCGAGCAACGCCTGGGGGTGGTGCAGGAATGGCGGCGTAGCGATATAGACCAGGTCGATGTCCGGCCGCTGTACCAGGGCTTCGACCTCCTGGATGTCGGGAATCCCGAACCGCTTCGCGGCAGCCTGCGCCGCCTCCCGGTGCGTGCCTGCCATGCCGGCGAGCTGTACGCCGGGCACCTGCGTGAAGTGCTGGAGCGCGAAGAGCCCGAAACCGCCACAGCCGACAACGCCGAGTCTGATTGTTTCTTCGCTCATGGACGTGCAGGATAGCATTTATCGCCACGAATTGAACCGTAGCGGCTCAGCTGCAGTGACAAGGTTTGTTGACCGTGCGTCCCGGGCGTCTAGAATCCCTTCCGACGATCCTGAAATGAACCATCGGTTGGAATTGTCCGCCGAGCGGCAGGGAGCCGAGAATGATTCAAGATCGCTGGCTGGGATTGCCGGAGCACGTTGTCGCCAAGATTGAAAAGGTCCTCGGAATCCCACCTTCAGAACTGGGCAGTTACGACTTGGTGAAACTGATCGAGGAGTTGTGCGATACGGCCTTGATGTTTGACCGAGAAGCACGTGGTGCCCGCCGAGCCGAACAGAGCACACCATCCGACCGGACGCCGGGCGCATCTGGGACCCAGCCGTGAGAGCGATCGCCGAGGTCGTCCCGTCCTGGTGGATTGTTCCTTTTCCCCCTTGGGAGTGATCGGCTAATGGAACTTCCTCGTCGCGCACGGGGCGATGAACTGCTGAGACCGGGCGAGTTGCTCGGCCTGCGGCAGCGCTTGCGGACCATTGCCCGCCGGCACGACCTCACGACCGTGATCGCCTGCGCGTTCGACCATCGCACGCGGATGCTGCCATTCATCTATGCGGACACGCGGATGGCGCCCGCCGGCGTGCGGGCCATCGGGGCGGCGATGCTCGACTGCGGGTTCGACAAGATCCGCATCGTGCTCCAGCAGTGGAATCGCCACTTCCGTCCGTCGCGGATGCGCCTGGACGGACGCGTCCCCGACATCTTCATGGTTTCGAGCATGCAGATCCACTCGGCCCAGTGCGAGGCCCTGATCCGCGACGCGTGCCGGATCGATCCGGCCCACCGCCCGCTGATCATCGCCGGCGGGCCGAAGACGATCTACGAACCGTGGGACGTCTTCAGCGGGGACCCGCTCGACCCGTGGGGTGCCGACGTCGCGGTGACCGGCGAAGAGTACGTTCTGCTGAGCCTGCTGGAGGTTCTGCTGTCGATTCGGGCGGACGACGAGTCGCTACGAACGACGTTCATGCGGGCCCGCAACAGCGGCATGCTCGACGACATCCCCGGCTTGGTCTACGCACGGACCGATCGCGAGGGGGTGGCGGAGGAGCTGGTCGACACGGGCATCCAACGTCTTCTGGGCGACCTCGACGAGCTGCCGCACCCGGTGCTGGGGTATCAACTGCTCGAACCGCCGAGCCGGAAGCTCACGCTCGGGCCGCAACCGCTCCCGGCCAGCCGGATTCGCAGGTACAGCCCGATCGGCTCGCTGGTCCTGACGTTGGGGTGCAAGTTCGCTTGCCCCTATTGCCCGATCCCGGCGTACAACCAGCGGCAATACCGCGTCAAGAGCGGGCAGCGTGTCGCCGCGGAGATAGCCCGGCTCCACCGCGAGTACGGTCTGCGCTATTACTTCGGGGCGGACGACAACTTCTTCAACGACGAGCAACACACACTGGAGATCCTGGAGACCCTGGCGCGCACCGAAATCGACGGCACTCCGATTCGCAAGCAAGCCCGCTGGGGCACCGAGGTGACCGTTCACGACACGCTGAAGCTGCGCGACCTTCTGCCGCTTGCGCGGCACGCCGGCATCCGCGCGCTGTGGCTCGGCGTGGAGGACATGACCGCCACGCTCATCAAAAAGGGCCAAAGCGTCGACAAGACCAGTGCAGCTTTCCACCTGTTGCGGGAACACGGCATCCTACCGATGCCGATGATGATGCACCACGACACGCAGCCGCTGTATACGCCTGGGCCGAAGCCTTACGGTCTGCTCAACCAGGCCCGGCTGTTGCGCAAGGCCGGAGCGGTCAGCCTGCAGGTCCTGATGATCACGCCCGCGACCGGCTCGAAGCTGTACGCCGAAGCGTTTACGTCGGGCCTGGCGTACGAGAGTGCCGGCGGCCGGCGGGTCGAGCCACACATGATCGACGCCAACTACGTCGTCGCCTCCGAGCACAAACAGCCCTGGAAGAAACAGCTCAACATCATGGCGGCGTACCTGTACTTCTACAATCCGCCGCGCTTCCTGCTCGCGCTGGTGCGTCCCAAGAGCAGGCTCTACCTCGCCGACGCCGGCATGCAAATGCTTGGCATGTGGGGCCTAATGCAGACGGTCCGGCGGACTCTGGGCTGGGCCATCCGCCTGATGCGCGGCAACATCCAGCGTAAGACAACAGTGCCCGCCAGCCGCATCCCGATGCGCAGCGCGGACGGAGCCCCGGCCAGCCACGCGCTGCCGGGCACGCCGCCGGCCGAGCTCGTTCAAATGAATGTGAAATCCCCGGCGGCGACGCGGGCGGATTGATGGCGGTCGAGATCACTTCTCGGCGGGGCTCAGGACGTAGCGTCCGGTCGCCGTGCCGGACGGCCTTGTCTGTAGCGCCCGGTCTCCGTGCCGGACGGAGGGTTCGGGGTTAAGGGTTGAACCGCCAAGACGCC
>CAZDTB010000309.1:0-5751 GCA_964508075.1 uncultured Planctomycetales bacterium | reverse complement strand
CAGGCACGAAGGCACGGAGGCACGGAGGCACGAAGTGATGGATGAACAAGCGGGCTGCGGCCTGGGGATAGAGCATCTCCATGTCAGGAGCATTGGCGCGGGGATGGGGTGGGGCAAGGGGCTTTTGCGGGTTTGGTGGGGATTGGCGGGATTGGGCGGGGAACGGGGGAATCGAGCGCGTTACTGCACTGACTGCGGCGATTGGTCCCGGTCAGACGGGCCCGTATTCGTCAGACGCAAGAGCATATGGTGGCAGCGGAACTCCCGGGGATAGTCCCTGCCAGTGGGGACAGCTCGCAAGTGATCAGAGGTTCGGTGATCTCGGTTCGGAAAACTGGGATGGTGTGCAAGTTGACAGGGCACACTCGCCGCAATGTTGTCGAACGCGCGTGCCGGATCGCCGACGACGAGATAACCCAGCATCCCGCCCTCGCTGGAAAACGGCGCGTAGCGGCACGTGAGGAAGTTGTCGCAGACCTCGCTCACGTACGCGTCAACGTCAACTGCTGTCCTGAGTGTCTTGGCCTCCAACGGCAACGTGACTCGCTCGTTCTCCCAGAGCACGAAGGCGATATCAGGCAACGGTGGCTGAGCAGGGGGCCTCTTGGCTGTCTCGAACTCATGCGGCCCGTGCTGCACGTAGAAAGGCGAGTCGTCGGGCATGACCTTGGCGATCCGCGGCTCCAGGTACTGCGTGACGCCTCGTTCGAGATCGCGGTCGGCCTGCGTGCAATCGACCTGCGCAAGCACCTCCTGGCACAACAGATCGTGGGCTGCCCATACAAAACCGAGCAGCCGCGTAACTGCATCCGGCTGCCAAGCCCTCGCCAGCGTGACAAACTCGGCCACTGCCGGCCATCGTACCTCCCCGATCGTCCGCCGGTTACGCAATGCGGTGCTCCGCTGTCGTAGGTGATGCAGCGTCCGCCCCGTGACGCCAGGACATGAGATCAGCGGCGACTTCGTCGGCATCCCGCATTGCCGCTGAACGGGTCCAGTAGCGCAGGCGATCGGGCTTTATGAGGTAGACCGTGGGCACGTTTACGCCGCGCCGTGTGACCGTGTCGTACACCCTGGCGACACGCTGGTAGAAGATTCCACCGTCGCGACCCGCCGGCGTGGCGAGGAACTTCTTGTTCAGCTCCTCCAGCCGTGATCTAAGCTTGCTTTGTGGGAGCGGCTCGATGCGGAATGCGTCGGATTCGGGCCAGCCGAGGTGCACTGCTGCCAGACGAATGGGGAGGCGCGATCGGTTGGTTTCCTGAAAGACGGTTGTGCAAACGCGCTTATCCTCACCGAAACCTGCCCTTAGCACGCCCGCAAAAGACCGAGCATAGGCCTTCAGGTCAGGCTCCGCGCCGCGTCTGGTGGGTTGCCGCCCCGGTGACGATGCATCCCCTTTGAAGTCGGTGAACGTGTACTGCACGAGGTCCTTGATTAGCGCCCACTCCGACGGCCTGAACGCAAACAACCGGCGAACACGTTCGTCGATCTCCTCAAAGGTTGTCAGGTTCGCAAGCGGGTCTAACCCCGGCTCTGGAATCGGAACGTCAAGCAGTTGACGCTGAGTAACGGCAGGACGGTAGGTTGCAAGCCGATCACTTGTGAGGAAAAGGAAGTAGACGCTGAGCAGACTGTTGTATGACAGGCAAGCGGCCTCCAAGTGCGGAAGTGATTCACTGTGAGCATGGATGCTAACATAGCTGTCTGAACAAAGGGCTCCATCCGATGGTTCAGCAGATGAATTCACTACTGCGCGGAATCTGGCCTCGCTGACGGTCCAACCTTGCTTGACGATTAGCTGAGGTGATGCGAACGCGTCGAACTTGCGCGTCCTCGGCCGCTCAAACCGAATATCCTCGTTTGCAGGTAGGTCGCTTGGCGCAATATGCACCAGCGTATGGGGAGGAAACTGTTCGGTTTCGAGAATCGGACGGCCTCGCGTTGGCCTGTATTCTCTCTTGCGATTGCCCCGGATCAGCCCCCGGGAGGCGAGCGCCTGATGGCGCCTCTCCAGTCTGCCGATGCTTTCTGCCCTTCTCAACCTGTGGATTAACGCCAGGTCGCGCCGACCTCCCCACATCAGAGTTGTCCAGATGTCCGTTCCATGAAGTGCTTCATGGGGGGCGATCAAATGGATGTCATGTGGTTCGATGACTACGCAGTAATCGTCTTCGCTACCAACTGCGGGCTTGGGCGACATGTATAGCAGCGGCTCCCCATCCGGACTTGTTGCCCGCATAGTGATGATACAGGCGGGCGACAAGGCTCCTTTGAAGAGCCCGAAGCGCAGGGCAGAGAGATTGACAACCTCGTCGACCTTGAACTGCGAAAACACTCGCTCTCGCACTTCGCAGGACGGCCCCGACGTGTGGAAGATGAGACCGGACGGTTGAATCATGCTAACGTGCTTGCCAGTCCCAACCAGCCGGGCTCCTTTGGCGAGGAATAGAGGCCCCACGTTCCCGTCCGCCGCAACCCAACCATGGTTGCCCCTCCACTCCCTTGCCAAGGCTGTTTCGGTTCTTTCGCCCCAGGGTGCGTTGCCGACAACCATGTCGTACTGCTCGCGATCCCGGTCCGTGCGAAAACCGGGCTGGTCCTCGCGGAAGAAGTCGGCCGCGATCAGCCGCTCGCCGCGCAGCCGGGGGAACTGGACCTGTGTCCAGTAGTGGCGCGGGTCGATCTCGTCGCACATCGCCAGGTACATGCTGAACGATGCTACTCGCACGGCGTGGGGGTCCTTGTCAACCCCGAATAGATTGCGCGTAAGCAGTCTTTTGAGGATCTCAGCCTTGGGCTCCTGGCCAGGATTCGCGTTTTTCCAGCGGTAGATCAAGCGCTGATAGGCCTTGACGAGGAAGATGCCGGAGCCGCACGCCGGGTCGAGCACCTTGAGATCCCATTCGTCGCTATCCCATGGCAGCACGCGGTCAAGCATGAAGTCGACGAGGTGGGCCGGCGTGTAATGAGCCCCCTTACTGCCGCCGCGCTTGCTGACAAACTCCTCGTAGATGCTGCTGATGAACTCCAGCGGGATAGTGTCGAAGGCGTACTCACGCCACAACCGTCCCTGGCCTCCCCGCATCTCCATCTTCCCGCTGACGAACTGCGCCAGCGTTTGCAAGTGCCGGGGCTTAACGCGCTGCATCTCGGCCTGCCACTCGGCCTCACGCTGCTCTAGGGTGGTTCCCTTGCCAGGGAAAAGATCGCCGTTGAAGCTCTCGTTGAGCCAGCGAAACAGCGCGTAGGTATCGTCGCGGCTCTCCAGGATGTCCGCCAGTTCCGTGTACGGTTCGGACAGCACGCCGCGTTTGTGCAAGCGCTGCAACTCGGGCGGACCTAGGGCAGGCTTGCCACCACTATCCGCGCGGTCGCAGAGAAACTGGATAAAGATCAGGCGGGCCAGCAGGTCGTGTGCGGTGTCGTAGTCCAGCCGTTGGGCCTTGAGCTTCTCGCGGACGGTCTTGAGGTTGTCGAGCAGGAGTTGATCGGCACACTGGTCCCGCCGGAAGCGGTCGTCGTGCTGACGAAAGAACTCGCCCGACACCAGGTTCAGCCAACTCAACGCGTCCGCGGCCTGTCGCGGGATCGAGCCGTCGGCGCACAGGTCGATCCGCGCGTCGTTTATCTCGGGTGCAGTCGGGCCGAGCAGGCCGCTTGGTCGCGGCGGCTCGCAGCAGGTCCAGGCCCGGATCGCTTGCGGCTCCAGCGTGATCAGCAGGCGTGAACGGCTGAAGCTCCAGGTCAGCCGGTGCGTCTCGCGGATTGCCTGTTCAGTCGCCGGGCGATTGAACTCGCAGACGACGGCCAGCGGAGCTTCAGTGGCGTCGGCGCTCGGCGCTGCGGCCAGAATGCCGACCTCAACGCCCGGCCCGCCTGGAAGGCGGCGCAGCGCCCTCGCGACTTTCTCGTTGGCTAACCGCGCATAGACGCTCGGTCCGGCGCCGGAAGGCTTCAGGACCTGGTCTCGGCTCGGCCAGCGAAGATGCTGGTGGGCAAGGTCCAGGATCATGACAGGCAATCCTAGCGACGAACGGAGTTGGCAACGACCGCCCGGGGGCGTTGCACCCGTTGAGCGTATCCTACCTGTGGTGGGGGACTGGGCAAGAGGTGAAGCTTTGGCGGATCAAGGTCGTTGGCGCTCCCTTACGGGGGCTCGGCTATCAGCTTTCGGTCATCGGGTTGGCATGCGGGCCTTGAGGAAACAGAGCGAGCGTGTCTCCGCAGTCTTGCTCCGGGCCGGGGACGGCCCGGCTCTGCCGTACAATCGCACCGTTATTCAGCGTGCTGCGCGGCCGGTGGGAGCCAGGTCCAGGTGGGGCCGGTTCTGCGGGAGGGGATTTCGAGGAGGCGTTTGGCGCGGAAGAGGGTGGAGCGGGGGATGCCGGTGGCGCGGGCGGCGGCGAGGACCTCGCGGGCGGGGCGCGGGCCGGCGGAGAGGAAATCGGTGAGCCAGTCGCAGGCTTCGGAGAGGGCGGAGAAGGACTCGGGCGAGAGATCGAGGACGCCGGTGGCGAGGCGCCAGTCGGGACGGGTGGGGTCGTCCCATTCGAGGCGGGGCGCGGCGATGGCGGCGAGCTGCGGAGCGGTGAGCTGCGGCGCGGCGCTGGCGGGGGGCAGTTGCGAAGCGGCGCTGGCGGCGAGTTGCGGAGCGGCGGTGGCGGCGGTTTCCGGGGCGGCGCTGGCGGGCGACTGGGACGCCGGGTGCGGATCTGCGCTTTCGTGCGCGTTCTTGTTGGCGGTTGCGGGGGCGCATGGCGGACGCGCGACGATGCGGAAGGCGAGGGGCGGGGCGAGTGGGCCGTACGCGTTCTTGATCTGGGTGAGCACGCGGCGGTCGGGGGTCTCGGGATCGGAGGTGAGCAGGAGGATCGAGCGGGCGGCGGCGACGATGCTGAGGGAGCCGCGGATGCGGTAGAAGACGCGGCGGGCGGTGGTTTTGGCGAAGTGACCGACGGCGAGGACGGCGACGCCCGTGTGGCGCGCGACGGCAGCGAGCCGCGCGAGGAGGCCGGCTTGCAGGTCGGGGCTGCAGTAGAGGCCGTCGTCGAGGAGGAGGTGGAGGGGGTCGAGAACGACGAGGCGCGGATGGTCGTGGGCGCGGATGGCCTCTTCGAGCTGGGGGACGTGCGTGGGCAGGCGTAGCGCGAGCCGATCGTCCGTGAACGGGGGGCGAACGCCATCGAGCGTGGAGATGCGCGCGGGGTCGGCGCCCGCGGCGGCGAGGCGGTCGGGGAGGGCGGCGTGGTCTTCGGGTGCGGCGAAGACGACGCCGGCGGGGGCCAGGCAACGGGCGGTGAAGCCGCGGATGGGCGTCGTCGGGGTTGCGGGATGCGGCAGTGGGCCGGCCGGAGGGGCAGGACGTTCGGCGGCGGGGTCATCCGGCCACGGGCGGGGCGCGGTGAGGCGTGCGGCGAGGTCGGCAGTGAGCAGGGACTTGCCGACGCCGGGGTCGCCGACGAGGAGCGAAAGGCAGCCGAGGGGGAGGCGCTAAGGCCAGAGCCAGTGGACGTGCGGGCGGGGCGCGTCCGTCAGGAAGCGCGCGATCGGGGCTGGGGGGCCGGCGCGGTCGTGTTGCGGTGCGTGGTGCATTATCTATGGATTATAGACATGCTAGGAAGAGGCGGGCAAGGGCGGCGCGGGGTGAGCCTCTGCTTTCAAGTGGTGGTCCGCGACCCTCAGAGTGGGAAAAACACTGCTCAAGAGAGGATTTTGCACGAAGCGTGGTCATGACGCCAGTTTTCGGCA
>CAZDTB010000308.1:0-5799 GCA_964508075.1 uncultured Planctomycetales bacterium | reverse complement strand
CCCAGCGTCCCCTGGAAGAAAGTCCCCAGGCACAGCCCTGCCTCCAGGCCGGCGGCACACCAGTCGTCCTCGCCTCCCCATGGATCGCCGGTCACGTGTGCCAGCAGGTCGAACGTGTGGTGGGTCATGCTGCTGAATCCCGGTTCATAGGGATCGCCGTTGCCGGTAGCGTTGACTACCGGCACGATTTGCATAGTGACGTAGGCTTGAGCGGTCGGAAGCACCGCAACGCACGAGATCGCCACCAACACGGTCACGTTCATCAAGAAGATCTGACGTCGCATGGCGTGCGCTCCGCTCTGACTGAGAGATGCTGACGCAGGCCACGGGGCCACGGTCTCCCCAGCGGGCGGCCTGGGGCCTGCCGATAAGTGTATTATAACATGGATTCTTGCGAACGGTTCGAGACGCCCGCATGGCGCGAACACCTGGCTGAGTTTTGTCTGGCGCGCTCCCGCGTGTAGACTCGAACATGCAGCGGTTGGCGGGGCCGCGCAGTCGGTTACGAACGGTGCGATGGGCACAATCAATATCCAGAGCGTCAGCAAGCAGTTCGGCGGGCAGATCGTCCTCGACAACGTCTCCATCGAACTGCACACCGGCGAGACGGTCGGCATCGTCGGGCCGAACGGCTCCGGGAAGACGACGCTGTTTCGGCTGATCATCGGGCAGATCGAGCCGGATGTCGGCACGGTGACGCGCTCGAAGGGGATGGACGTCGGCTATCTGCCGCAGGAGCCCGAGATCGGGCTGAAGAACACGCTGCACGACGAGGTGCTGAGCGTATTTGCCGACGTGTTCGCGCTGGAGCGCAAGCAGCAGCGTCTTTCCGAGCAGATCGCCGCACAGCACGCCGGGCCCGAGCTGGACGCGTTGCTGAAGCAGTATGACCGGGTCAACGCGGAATTCATCGCGGCGGGCGGATACACGTACGAGCAGCGGCTCAACGAGATCCTGGGCGGACTGGGATTCACGGAGGCGGATCGGTCGCTGGCGATGGCGGCGTTGTCGGGCGGGCAGAAGTGCCGCGCGGCGCTGGCCAAGCTGCTGTTGCAGGACACGTCGTACCTGCTGCTGGACGAGCCGACCAACCATCTGGACATCGACGCGGTCCGCTGGCTCGAGAAGTTCCTTGCCGGGCATCACGGCGGGGCGGCGATCGTCTCGCACGACCGCTATCTGCTCGACCGGTTGGCACAGCGCATGATCGAGGTCGACCGCACGCGGTTGACGTTCTGCCCGGGCAACTACACCGACTACATGCATGCTCGCAGGCTGCGCGACCTCACCCAGCAGCGCCAGTACGAGAAGGACCGGGCATTCATCGAGAAGGAGCAGAACTTCATCACCAGGCACATCGCCGCGCAGCGCACCAGGCAGGCGCAAGGACGACGCACGCGACTCGAGCGACGACTCGAAGCGGGCGAGTTCGTGCTCGAGAAACCCGCTGCGATGCGGAGCATAAAACCCGATTTCACCCCGGCCGATCGGAGCCCTGGGCGTCAGCGCGCGGGTCCGCAAGAGGGCCGCACAATTGTCGAGGTCGACGGTGCGGCGAAGCGCTATGGCCAGAAGACGTTGTTCGAGAATCTGTCACTTGAAATCAGTGCTGGGCAGCGTTTTGGCATCACCGGCCCGAACGGCACGGGCAAAACCACGCTCTTGAAGCTGATTCTTGGGGAAGTGGCGGCCGACGCGGGCCGGATCGACGTCGATGCTCAGGCGATGATCGGCTACTACGCCCAGGAAGGCCACGACCTCGACCCGGACGGGAGCGTGCTTTCCGAGATCCTGGCGGCGCGGCCGGACTTTGACGAACAAACCGCCCGGTCGTTTCTGGCCCGCTTTCTGTTCACCGGCGACAACGCGTTCAAGTCGGTGAGAAACCTGTCGGGCGGCGAGCAGTCGCGCGTGCGCTTGTCAAAGCTGATTCTGGCGTCGCCGAATGTGTTGATTCTGGACGAGCCGACCAACCATCTGGACATCCCGTCGCGTGAGGCGTTCGAGCAAGCGCTGGCGGACTACTCCGGGACGATCCTTGCGGTGAGCCACGACCGCTACTTCCTGGATAGAATCGTGAAGAAGCTGCTGGTGCTGCGGGCGGGAGAGCACGCGCAGTACAACGGGAATTACTCTGACTACATTCGGGAGTTGGAGGCCGATACAAAGCCCGCGCGGGGCGATGTCGGTGAGAAGCGCGGTTCACGTGGACGTCGTGGGCGATCAGCGGACCCGCGGATCGCAGAGCCCCGGAAGCGGTCCCGGTTCGAGCGGATGGCGTTGGAAGAGCTCGAGGCGTTCATCATGGAGCGGGAAGAGCGGGTCGCAGCTTTCGAGGTCAAGTTCGCCGACCCGAACGTCTATCGCGATGGCGAGGCCATCGCGCGGCTGCGTGAGGAGTTCGAGACTCTGAAGCGGGAGCTCGCAGAGGCGGAAGCGGCGTGGGAGCGGCGCGCGGAAGCGGGATAGGTCGCTCGTCCGATCCCGTGAGCAGGCGCGAGACGAATGCCGGAGGCGACCGATAACGTCCGGAACACCGGTCGAGTTGGCGTTCCGGAAAGCCCTGTGGTATCTTGGCCGATCTCTCTGCATAGGATGGTTGCGACCCACCGCGCCGCAGCCGGACGCCGAGGACCGAGGAAAACCGTATGTCCACGTACAGCCGACTGTTATGGTTGGGCGCCAATGCCCGCGGCCGGTGGAGCGCAATCGCGTTGCTGGCTGCGCTCACGCTCGGGCTCACGGGCTGTGAGCGAAAGACCGACTCGTCGGAGGCAACAGCTGAGCGAGCGAAGATCGGCATCCTGCCGGAGGGCGCCACGCCGCCCAACGTGTTCGTGATCCTGGTAGACGCGCTGCGCGCCGACCGCCTGGGAGCTTACGGTAACCGCAACGCGCTCACTGCCACGATGGACCAGATTGCCGCAGAGGGCGTGACGTTCGAGCGCTGCGTCTCGGCGGCGCCGTGGACGCTGCCGTCGGTGGCGACGCTGTTCACGTCGTACTACCCGGGCGTGCACAAGGCCACCAGTTACCGCGTGGTGTCCAACATGGAGGAAGGGCGGCAGGCGGTTCAGTCGGTGCTCAGCGACGAATTTGACACGCTGGCCGAGGTTTTGCAGCGGAGCGGATACCAGACGGCGGGTTTCGTGGGGGCCAAGTTCCTGCGCCAGGGATACGGTTTCGGCCAGGGGTTTGAGCACTACGACACGAGCTTCGCCGAGAACACGGTGCGCGGCGAGGTGGTGAACCAGGCGCTGTTCAACTGGCTCGACGACGGGCGCGATCCGGCCAGACCGATGTTCGTCTACCTGCACTACATGGACGTGCACGGGCCCTACAACGCGGCTCCGCAGTTCATGGACCCGCTCATGGCGCAGCTCGAAGCTTACCCGGACAAGACGTTGCTGGAGCCGAAACAGTTCAAGATGCTCAATCAGTATCTCAACAATCCGCCGCCGGAGACTTCCGATCCCACCCGCTACGAGCGTTTGAAGGGCTATCGCGAGTACTGGGTGGCGCGCTACGACGCCGGCGTACGCGAGATGGACTTCTACCTCAATCAGCTGGTGGAGAACCTGAAGCAGCGCGGCCTGTGGGACGACGCCTACGTGATCCTGATCGCCGACCACGGCGAGGCGCTCTGCGAGCACGGTATCTGGGAGCACGGCTACTCGCACTACCAGACCGACCTGCCCGTGCCGCTGGTCATGCGCTGGCCGAACGTCTTGCCGGCGGGCAAGCGCGTGCGCCGCTTGGCCAGCCTGATCGACGTGATGCCGACGCTGCTGGAGCAGCTTCGTCTATCGTCGGGAGAGAACCTGCAAGGCACCTCGCTGATCGACCACGTTTCGGGCACGCTGCCGGACGTGCCGCTGATGCAGTTTGCCGAGGCGACCAAGGCCGGGCTGCGCCAATACGCGATCTTCGCGGACGTCACCAAGCTGATCGTGACGGCGATTCCGCCCCGGAGGCTGCCCGACGGGACGATGTCGAAGGACGAGGCCCGTCATCAGCTATTCAATATAGGGACGGATCCCGAAGAGATGTACGACGTCGGCCCGCAATACCCGAAACAGGTCGAGCAGTTGGGGGACTTGATGTTTGAGGTCGTCACGAGGAACGCGAAGACCAAGCCGGAGGTGGTCGCCACGCACAAGCCGGTGGAGCAGGAGACGATTGAGCAACTCCAGTCGCTGGGCTACGTGGGCGGCGAGGAGGAGGAAGACGAATCGGCTGAGGTCGAGCCGGCCAGCCAGCCGGCGGCCGCGGCCGAAGGGGATTCGGGCGATGACCATCCGTAGCCTGGGGGCCACGGAACAAGGTGAATGTTGACTGAGGGACTGCAAACCTGCCGGGGGTGGCGTAACGCCGGACGCGCGATCGTCTCACGTGTGCCCCACGTTCTGGAAGTCCCGAAGGGACGGAAGTCAGTAGCCCAGGGCGCGAGCCCTGGGATGCGGGGTTGCGTACGCGCGGGAAGCCCTGTAAGGGCGAAAGAAGCTCGCGGCGCATCGGGACGAATCTGCCGCCCCTCCGGGGCTTGGATCGACACGGAGCACGGATTCCGGGGGCTTACGCCCCCGGCTATTGACTGGCGCCCCTTCGGGGCTATTGGCTGCTGGTCGTTGGCGACTCGATGGTTTCAGGCGCGGATCGGCTTTTCGATTCGCCCGGTCGGAAGCACGCTGCTAACGCGCGTATTGGCGAGTGTGGTTGCCATCGGGGCCTACCTCCTGCTGCACGCCCACGCGCCCGACCCGGGCACAAACCAACAGTTAGCGTACATCGGTCCGGGAGCCGGGATCGCGCTGCTGGGCTCGTTCTTCGCGATCTTCATCGCGCTGCTGTCGGCGATCGCGATCATCGTCTTCTTCCCGTTCTTCCTGTTGTGGTGGGCGATTCGCGGCCGCAAGCGTTACGCCAAGGCCAAGGTCAAGCGGGTCGTGATTCTCGGGCTGGACGGACTCGAGCCGACGCTGACCGAGAAGCTCCTCGCAGAAGGAAGGCTACCGAATCTGGCCAAGCTCAAGGAGCAGGGTTGCTATCGGCGACTGGGCTCGACCTGGCCGCCGATCTCCCCGGTTGCGTGGTCGTCGTTCACGACCGGGACGAACCCGGGTAAACACAACATCTTTGATTTCATCGCGCGCACGCCGAATTACCGCCCGATGATCTCGTCGGTGCGGATGGGCCAGCCGCGCCGTAAGCTCAAGCTCGGCAAATACATCATTCCGCTCAGCAAGCCCGAGCTCACGCCGCTCCGCAAGAGCAAGCCGTTCTGGACGGTGCTCGGCGAGCACGGCCTCAGCAGCATGATTCTGCGCGTGCCGATCACGTTTCCGCCGGACAGGTTCAAGGGTCTGCAACTCTCGGCGATGAGCGTGCCCGACCTGCGTGGTACGCAGGGGATGTTCTCGTACTACGCCGAGGAGGGTGAGGCGGGCGCGACGATGGACGGGGACGTGGGTGGCGACCGCATTCTGGTGCACCGCAACGGGAACGGTGTGCAGTCTTTTCTGCGTGGACCGGCAAACAGCATGCGGGCGGACGGCGCCGAATTGCGGCTGCCGTTCAAGGTCACGGAGAGCAAGAACGGCACGGCGGGCGCGACGCTGCACGTCAACGGTCAGCAGGTTCGTCTCAAGCTCAACGAGCACAGCGACTGGGTGAAGATCGAGTTCAAGGCGGCGCCGGGCGTGAAGGTGCGCGGCATCTGCAAGTTTTATCTGAAGCGCTTCGCCAAGCCGTTCGAGATGTACTGCACGCCGATGCAGATCGACCCGGCCAAACCGGTGA
>CAZDTB010000307.1:0-5804 GCA_964508075.1 uncultured Planctomycetales bacterium | reverse complement strand
GGTGCGGACGATGTGAAACGTAAGCGGCACGTAAATCGTGTCCCGCGGCCGGACGGGCAGGTCATACGCGCCGACCGCCAGTCCCTCCCGCAGGCCGTCGACGTCGTCCGGCTGCAAGTAGGTCTGGCAACACTCTTCGGCCGGCTGACTCATGACGGGAGATCCCGCGAGTATGACCGCGACCACTCCGGTCAGCGCGGTGCTTACCTTGATGCGAATTGGATTACCCACCTGTCGAACCTCAATCGGCCATCCTACCCGGATGACCCGTCAGACTCAATCGAGAACCGTCTTGGTCGCCGTGAACCGCGCCATCCGACCGCACCGATGAACGGGGGGCGGGTCAGAGTCCAGGATGCAGTCGCGTGCGTTCCTCCTGCTGTCCGGCCCGTGCCCGGCCAGATGAGAATCGCGCCCCCACCTATCGCTGCGCGATAGATCGGCCAGCCGTCCATGTTGCTACGCTGCTGCGTTGCCGCTTTGCTTGAGTCAAAACGCGCACCCGCTTTGGAGTGATCCCCAGTCCCGCAGGGACGCCTGAAAGTAGCCCAGGGCGCGAGCCCTGGGGAACGATCGCGAGAGCAATCGCAGAGCCCCCGCAGGGGGCGACTGAGCGCACGCAAAGCCTCCTCAATCGCCCCTCCGGGGCTCAGTTCTGCGCGGGCGTACCGTTACCACGGGCTCGCGCCCGTGGCTACCTTCATTCGCCGCGCTGCGGCTTGGGTCGCTTGCGTCCGGCTGGGTGGCACGCGTGCGCCACCCTCTCCCGCGGGACGCCTGACCAGATGAAAATCGCGCCCCCACCTATTGCTGCGCGATAGATGGGCCACCCGTCCACCCGCGCCCAATATGCGCTTGCCCGGGTCTCCCTTTACTGGTTAAGATACATTTTTGGATGCCCTATGCTGAATACCTACTGAGGGCAGGGCTACCAAATGAGCACGACAGCGTTGATAATTGAGCACCTCCTTCCAGGGGCACTGTACGTCGTATTCCTCATGGCGTTGGCTGACGTAGTTTCGACCGGGCCAGGGGGGATTGACCTGCGCCGCGATCTCCCAACGCTGTTGCAGAGTGGCCACGGCTGGTGGGTCGGGGCAGGTTTTGTTGCTCTGAGCTATATCTTCGGCGTGGCGGCCAACTCCTGTTGGTATGCACTCTGTCGCGGTACACTTGCAAAGGCATTTCGCCGGTATCACTTCTGCCGGTGCCTTCAAAAGTATGCGGTAATTGGCCTCGTAAACGATCTCGTCACCCGACTTGGGGCCGGTGAACCTGCGGATCGGGACTTCAAGCGTTGGCCAAACGCCTGCAAACAGACCCTAGGCGATATCAGCCACGACCTTGGAAAGGCCAAGAGCAGCCGCTGGAGGCGTTGCTGGAGAACCTTTGCACGCATCCTGCGCTACGTACTTGCCTGCCAGCCGGGTAAGCGGGACATGACCGATGCCTGCCACACGGTGTATCGCGTGTGTCGCGCGCTGGCGTACGGCGACCGCGACACCGGCCTGAAGGAGCGGCTGGCGTACCACTGGAGCCTACTCCGGCTAGCACGAGCGTCGATCGCGCCGCTCTTCCTCCTCGGTGCCGTTCTGATTTTGAGACGCGCCTTGAGTCAAGCGCAGGGTCCCGTGGACGCAGCAGCGTATTGTGCCGGCTGGGTCTTCATGTTCTTCGGGGCGGTCCAGATCTACCATTACTACTATCGAGAGAAGTACCTGGCGGCGGAAATCGCGAACTATTTCTCGACCAGGCAGGCTCAGGCGTACCTGCAAGAATTCCTCGCACATGGCCGCACGAGTTCGACCCGAGATCGCGCTGCTCCAACGAAGCGTCCGCGAGGAGGCAAGCGCTAACCGCGTGCCGTGCCCCATCCCGTCCCGCGGAACGCCCGACCAGATGAAAATCGCGCCCCCACCTATCGCTGCGCGATCGACGGGCCACCCGTCCACCCGTCCGAATTCAAGACGGGGTCCACCCAGGGCTTACACAAGGGCGATACCGTACCGCGGGAACAAGCTCTTCACCTTGTCCTCTCCGAACCGGCTGACCAATGCCTGATACCCGTGTGCCTCGATGCCGGTCCAATCACGCTTCCAGGCGACGCGGAAGTACCTGTCCATGTCGGTGAACATCATGAGCTCCCGTAGAAACCCCAAGAGTGTTGTTGATCCTGCGCTGGCTTCGCCCTCGAATTTCAGGAAGTCATCTGTGATTAAGGCATCGATATCCGCAAGACTCGTTAGGCCGAAAGCTCTTAGCTCGGAGATGATCTTGTTCCCGCTATCTTGATCGATGCCCATTGACACTTCGAATGCGCCACTAGTAGCAGAGAGTTTCGTGGTGAGATACTCCCGCAGGCTGGCTGTGTTTATCTCGATGTCCAAGTCGCCGTCTCGGGTCGCCTCCGAGACCCGGGCGGAGTATTCGTCCACATCGTGTGCGAGCGAGTCAAATTCTCTATCAGCCAACTCGAGAACGCCGGCGAGCACGCTCAGTCTGCGTCGGAGTGGCGCCGGCAGCACACCTGCGAATTTGTACTCTCGATCGTGCTCAATCTCTGCCCAGGCATGCTGAAGCACTGTCCGCACTTGAACCTCGAAGATCCGATCCTTGAATCGCGCAAACTCTGGCAGCTTCGTGCGGTCAACACCGAGGTCGCACACAAAATGCACCGAGCGATAGCCAACGCGGTCAATTCCGAGTTCCTCAGACTTGTCGAAGCTTTTCTCCGGATGAACAGTGAATGCCCTAGGCACTACCTCACACACTCGCCGTGCTTCAGACTCTATGTATGTAATCACGCGCACACCAGCCAAGTCCGTCACCTCAGAGGTTGGTGAGGTATAACGCTTCCGCCGGATCTTGTTCAGGAAGCTCTCGAGTGTCTTGGTTCTGTGTGACACGCTGAGGCAATCGATGCAGTCATTGGTTAGCAAGCTTTCGAGCGTGCTCGCGCCAATTTTCGCCAATTCGCCATAGGTCGCGCTGTGGTCGCTGTACCAGCGTTCAGGCTGGACCCCACTCTCTTCACTCATTTCTGCCTTGCCTCCGTAGTGATTCTGTCGACGGCTCTTCCACCACGGGTGTTGCCGTCCATGGCACCACTCTGCCTGATCCACCGTCACGAATGCTCTCCGCGCGGTGTTGTCGTGCCCGCGCCGCGTGCGGGTACATCAATCAGCATCCAGAGCGCGCTCGATGTCCGCGAGGCGTTCTTGCAGGTCCAGCGGCAGACCGGCGCGGATGCGGTCGTCGATCAGGCCGACGCTGAGCAGGTCCGCGATGTGGACGCGGTCGATGTCGCGCAGCGACGTGAGCTTCATGCGCACCAAGGCTGCCAGGTCGAGCACCGCGAATGCGCCCGACTCCCGGACGGCCTCATCCACGTCCGGCGTCCGGTGCAGGTACGATGGGCGCACCTTCTCACCGGCCCAAACCAGGCGCACGCCGGAGCGCCGACTTGGCTCAGCCGGATCGACGAAGATGATCAGGTCGCGGAGGTCCTCGCGGCGGTAGCCGAGTTTCGTGAGAGTCTGTGTGATTTGTTGCAGATCGGCCCGGCGGACGAGGATGTCCACGTTCTTCGTGGTGCGCGTCGCCGCCGGGTCGACCGTCGCGACCCAGGCCGCGACGGCGTTGCCGCCTACGACCGCGTACGGGATGGCGGCGTCATCGAGGGCGCCGGTTACCTGCTTCAGCCGCCGTTCGACACGCTCCATCGCCATTACGAAAGCCTCGTAAGCCGAGGTGATCGACATGGCGGCATTATAGCCGCAAAGCGACAAGACGTCCGGCGCGGGGCCCGGACGCTGCAGCGGTCGCCACTCCAATCAGCCCCTCCTGCTGCAACCGCTTGACTATTACACCTAGATCTCCTAGAATCCACAACAGCAAGCCCGACCGTCGACCCGCCGCCCGCCCCTCCGGGACTGGCCCGGTCGACGGCTTTCATGCGTTTCTTGCCGGCCTTCTGCTTCTACAGCAGCTCGCGCTTGCGCGTCACATTGCTAGACCGGCTAGCATTATAATGACGCGATGAGCTGCCGTCCGGTACGGGGCCCGGACGCTACAACGGCCGGGCGGGGCGCGGGCCGCTACACGGTGGTGCGCCGGGCACGGAGACCCGGCGCTACACTCGCCTTCGTCGCTGCGTGGCTTCGTCGCTTCGTCGCCCGACGAGACGTCGGCCGCTACGTACCCCTCGCTGGCGCTCAGGGCTCGGAATGGCCGTCCGGGACAGAGCCCGGACGCTACATACACCGGCTGGAAGCCGGTGCCACACGGATCAATCCTCCGGCTCGAGGACCGTCATGAACGCCTTCTGCGGGATATCGACGCTGCCGACGGTTTTCATGCGTTTCTTGCCCTTCTTCTGCTTTTCGAGCAGCTTGCGCTTGCGGGTTACGTCGCCGCCGTAGCATTTGGCGGTGACGTCTTTGCGGAACGGCTTGATGGTCTCGGATGCGATGATCTTGCTGCCGATTGCGGCCTGGAGGCGGATTTCGAACTGTTGGCGGCCGATCTCGCGGCGGAGCTTGATCAGGAACCGCCGGCCGCGGTGGTCGGCCTTGCTGCGGTGACAGATCAGGCTGAGGGCGTCGACCGGCGTCTTGTTGACCAGGATGTCGAGCTTGACCAGGTCGCCGGAGCGGTAGCCGATCACGTGGTAGTCCATCGTGCCGTAGCCGCGGGTCACGCTCTTGAGCTTGTCGTAGAAGTCGTACAGGATCTCGTTGAACGGAAACTCATACGTCAGGATGACACGCTGCGGCGAGAGATACTCCTGCCGCCGGTACTCGCCGCGCTTGGTCTCGGCCAACGCCATGATGCTGCCGATCGCTTCGGCCGGCGTGATGATCTGCATCTCGATCCACGGCTCGCGCAGCTCATCGATATGCGATGCGTCCGGCAGATCGCCGGCGGACTCGACCCGCTCGACCTCGCCGCTGCGCAGCATGACCTCGTAGGTCACGCTCGGCGCGGTCTGGACGACGTTGACGCCGCACTCGCGCTCCAGCCGCTCCTGCACGATGTCCATGTGCAGCAGGCCGAGGAAGCCGCAGCGGTAGCCGGGCCCGAGCGCGTCGCTGTGCTGCGGGTGGTAGCTGAACGATGAGTCGTTCAGGCTCAGGCGCTCGAGCGCCTCGCGCAACGCGTCGTAGCTCTCGCCACTGGACGGGTAGAAGTCGCAGAAGACCATCAACTGCGGCGGCTGATAGCCCGGCAGCGGCTCGGGAGCCGGATGGACGGCGTTGGTGATCGTATCGCCGACGGTCACGTCCTTGAGCGTTTTGATGCTGGGGACCATGTAGCCGGTCTCGCCGGCCGAGAGCGTGTCGCAGGGCGTCATCTGCGGGCGGAACTTGCCGAGTTCGCTGACGAGGTAAGTCCGTTGCCGGCCCATCAGCAGAATCTTCTGACCCTTGCGGATCGTGCCGTGGACGACGCGCACGTAGCAGATCACGCCGCGGTAGTCGTTGTACTGCGAGTCGAAGATCAGCACCTGGAGCGGGGCGTCGGGGTCTCCCTTTGGCGGCGGCAGGTGCTCGACGATCGCCTTCATCAAGTCGGGGACACCATCGCCGCTCTTGGCCGAGACGAACTGGACGTTCTCAGAACTGATACCGAGCACGTGCTCGACCTCGAGCGCGGTGTCCTCGGGATGGGCGCTGGCCAGGTCGATCTTGTTGACCACCGGGACGATCTCGAGGTCGTTGCCGACGGCGGCGTAGGCGTTGGCGACGGTCTGAGCCTGTACGCCCTGCGTCGCGTCGACCACCAGCAGGGCTCCGTCACACGCC
>CAZDTB010000306.1:0-5843 GCA_964508075.1 uncultured Planctomycetales bacterium | reverse complement strand
TGCGCGGGATGACCGTCACCCCGGCCCGCATCCCGCCGATCGGTCACACCCTCGCCACCGTAAACCCGGGCGCTTTCACGGGCTCGCGGTTGCTGTTTCAGACACAGCTTTCGCGCATCCTGTCGGCGGGCAACGGGCCCACCCAGACGAGCGGGGGCGTTAACCCCATACAGATCGGCCTGGGGGCGACCATCGGCGCCACGCAGATGAACTTCAACGCCGGATCGATCGAGACCACCGGTATCGCCAGCGACGTGGCGGTCGACGGCGACGGGTTCTTCATTCTGCGGCAATCCGGCGAGCGGCAGGTGTACACACGTGACGGCTCGTTCGCGCTGGATTCGCAGAATCGTCTGGTCTCGGCGGACGGATATGCCGTTCGCGGATTCGGCGTTGACGACAACTACAACGTTCAGCCGACCGTGCTCACCGATCTCATGATCCCGCTCGGTACGCTGACCATCGCCGACGCGACCGAAAACGTGGTCATGGACGGCGACCTAAGCGCCGCCGGAACGATCGCGACGCAGGGGTCCACGCACACTTCGCAAGCTTTGGTCGACGGTGGCGGCCGACCCGCGACCGCCGGCACGGCGCTGACCGGCCTACGCTCGGCGAGCGCGCCGGCCGTGGCGCTCTTCGCCGACGGGAACACCATCACGGTTTCGGGCGCCGAACGGGGCGACCGTCTGATCGCGGAGCAAAACTTCGTGGTCGGCACCGACGGGACGACATTGGGTGACTTCGCCGACTGGCTCGAGACCGCACTCAACATCCAGGACTTGGATGGCGTCCCGGGTGATCCCGGTGTGGTCATTCAGAACGGGGCGCTGGTGATCAATAGCAACGCCGGCGAGCAGAACGGCTTCACGCTCGACGCCACCGACATTACCAGCGACAACGCAGGCACGGCAGTGCCGTTTTCATTCACCCAGACCGCCGAAGCGAACGGATCGAGCTTGGTCACGTCGTTTACGGTCTACGATTCGCTTGGGACGCCGGTGATCATCTCGGCGACGCTGGCAATGGAGGATGTGACCGCGACGGGGGCGTCCTGGCGTTGCTACCTGGAGGCGCCTGAGTCGAGCGGGTCGGATCGGTTGCTGGGCAGCGGGGTGGTCTCGTTTGACACCGAGGGGAATTTCCGATCCGTGACGGGGAACCAAGTCAGCGTCAATCGCCTCGGCGCTACCTCGCCGCTGACGTTCACGCTTGACTTCACGGGCGTTCACGGACTGTCGACGCGGACGTCGAACGTGATCATGTCCGAGCAGGATGGGTGCCCACCCGGAACGCTGTCCTCGTATGGCATCGGCCCGGACGGGACCATCAACGGTGCGTTCTCCAACGGGATCACGCGGACGCTGGGGCAGGTTGCGTTGGCGGTCATGCCGAATCCGGAGGGGCTGATCGCGGAGAATGACAATGTCTACGTCCTCGGGCCGAACGCCGGGCAGGCGATGGTCACGGCTCCAGGTGAGTTTGGGGCCGGCACGGTGATGGGTGGTGCCCTCGAGCTGTCGAACGTTGACCTGGCGGCGGAGTTTATAGGACTTATCACGTCGAGCACGGCGTTTCAGGCGTCGAGTCGCGTGATTAGCACCTCGTCCGATATGCTCGACCAGCTGTTGTTGATGGTGCGTTAAGCCGAAGTACCTCCAGGACGAGGTGCGCGCGTGGCGGGAGTCCAGCAACGATGATTCACCTCACCCGTCTGAACGGCCGGCCGTTTGTGCTCAATGCCGAGCAGATCAAGACCGTCGAGGAGACGCCTGACACGATGGTCACGCTGCTGGCCGGGGAACGGTTGCTGGTGCAAGAGACGATGGCGGAAGTGATCGCCCGGGCGGTGGAGTATGCCCGGATGGTTCGGACGTTTCAGGTAAGCTAGTGCAAAAGTTGCGGTGCGGCGCAGCAAGTGCCCAGTTTCGGCGGAATGTCTTATAAGAACTGAGGCTGCGCACCAAGTGGGGCGGGCGGTTGAAGCGCGGAAGCGCAATCGTCGATAAATTGGGCAATTGACTTGAGCGGCGAAGTGTGAGTCTGGGATAAAATGATGCCGGAAGACGAAGCACCACAAACAGAAACAAGCCCCAAGAAGAAATCACGCGTGCCGATGACGCTCGCGCTGGTCGTGGGGATCGCCGTCGTCGAGGGCATCGGTTTCTATGCGGCGACGAAGATGTTCGGCGGCGGGCCCCAAGTCGCACACGGGGCCGCGGAATCCGAAGGGCATCTGCTTGAGGGTGAGGAAGCCGGTGCGGCGTCGGTCACGGCTGAGGTCGGGGTGCTCGAGAACTTCAAGGTTCCGAATGACAAGCGCGGGCGGCTGTATATTTACGACTTCGACGTTGCGCTGAAAGTGCCGGCGTACCGCGAGGAGGACGCCAAGCAACTGGTCACCGACCGGAAACGCGAGATATCCGACCGGGTTGCCCGGGTCGTGCGGGCGGCGGACCCGGCGGTGTTGCACGAGCCGGAACTCAAGACGCTGCGGATGCAGCTTCAGCATGCGCTCGGAGAGGTCGTAGGGGACCAGGACATCATTGTCGAAGTTCTGATCCCACGCTGTGTGCCGATTCGGTCCGATTAGCTCGGACCAGCAGTGATGCCAGGAAGGCCCGAAGACGCAAGGAAGTGATCAGCCCATGTCCGAAAAGCCCAACAACAGCGCGGAGCAGCAGCCGACGACCCCTGCCCAGCCGGAAGACGTGGCCGAGATGACTCCCGCAGATGCGGCCGGCGATGGAGGCGCGGAGGGCGTGGGTGCTCAGCCCGAGAGCCCGGCCCCGAGCGACCTGGGCGGCGGCGTCCCAGAAAGCACCTCCACGGATGAGTCGGCCGGTGTGGATGACTCGGCTGAGGCACCCCAGGTGGCGGCGCCAACGGGGTCGGGGGATGAGCCGAGCGGCGCCGGCGCTGTGGCCCCGGAGCAAGTCACAGCCGCTGTGGAAGACGCCGCCGCGCCTACGGAGCCACCTGCGGACGATGAAGCGTCACCGGTGGGGGGCGTGACCGTCTCGACGGAAGAGATCGAAGCAGCGATGCAGGGAATGCGCGCCGCGGAACAGCCGGCGGCCGACGGTGTTCCCGCCGATGCCGAGAGCGGCGGGGCGGCACCCGCCTCTGCTGACGAGGATGCAGAAGGCGTCGTGGAGGCAATGCTTGACTCCAGCAAGCAGCAGAGCACCGGCAGCGCGCCCACGCGGAGTCCGGCCTGCGAGCCGGCGTCGGAGCTGCCGCCCGATGCCGCTCCGTTCGAGCCGGAGGACTTCGGGCCAAACAGTCAGATGGCCGACCCGTCGCAGCTTAATTTGCTCGATGATGTCGAGCTGGACGTCAAGGTCGAGCTGGGTCGCACGGAGATGTACATCGAGGACGTGCTGGGGCTGGGGACGGGTTCAGTGGTGGAGCTGGACAAGGCGGCGGGTGATCCGGTCGACATCTTCGTTAACGAACGCCTGGTCGCCCGCGGCGAAGTCCTGGTGCTCAACGACAATTTCTGCGTTCGGGTCAACGACATCCTCAGTCCGGTTCCCGAGCTCGAAGACGAGAGATGATCGCCGGTCGGCCAAGGATGGCAGCGGTAATCGTGCTGGCGACCGCGTTGGCGGCGACAGCGCCGGGGCAGACCGAGACCGCGGTCAGAAATGCAGGCGATACGACGGGGGCAACGGCGGCGAATCCCCCAGTGCTGGACGATCCCTGGTCGGCGGTGGAGCCGAAGTCTCCCGAGCAGCAAAGTCGCACGCTGCAACGGCGTTCGACGGGGGGCACGTCGCCACTGGTCGCCGGCAAGGCCGAGCAGGACGGACAGTCGATGGTAAGAACGCTGGTTGCGTTGGCCGGGGTGGTGGGCCTGATCGTCTTGCTGGCCTGGGGCTATCGCGCCGCGGCAGGCGGCCGACTATCACTGCTCAGAAAGCTCCGGCGCCCGGGGCTGATCGAAGTGGTCAGCAAGACGTCGCTGTCGGCGCGGCAGTCGCTGTGTCTCGTACGGATCGGCCCGCGCCTGGTCCTGATCGGCCAAAGCCCCGACGACCTACGGGCCCTGGACGTGATCGACAATGCGGATCTGGCGGCCAAGCTTCTCGGCCAGGCGGCCCGAGAACGAGCGGGCAGCAGCCAGGCCGAGTTCCACGACTGCCTCGAGCGCGAAGCCAAGGGTTACCAGATCGAGGATTCCGAACTGGACGAGCGGATTTCGCCCGAGGCATTGCAAATCGCCGGCGTCCGGCAGGGTCTGCGGGACACGATCCAGCGCATCCGGGGGGGGTGGTCGCACAAGCCTAGGGGCTGAGAACGGGACGGCGGAGCCGTCTGAGTGTGTCAGGAGGACACATGGTCTGCGGAGCGGATCAGCGTGTGAAGGCACGGAGGCACGGAGGCGCCAACGCGGGGAGTGCTCGGCCTGCGCGCTGGCGGGTAGGCCTTCTGCTCACCGGTGCTCTGCTGCTGAGCCTTGGCGCGGTGCGCTCGGCGTCTGGACAGGATTCGACCAGCTCGGCCACCACCTCCGCGACGGACGATGGTCCCGTCTTCATCCCGGCGGTTCCGTGGCTGAAGAAGGCCACGGACAAGGAGTCGCTCAGCTCCACGCTTCAGATCGTCGTATTGCTGACGGTGCTGACGGTCGCACCAAGCATCCTGCTGATGATGACCAGCTTCGTGCGCATGCTGATCGTGCTGGTGCTGCTGCGTCAGGCGCTTGGGACGCAGCAATTGCCGCCGTCACAGGTCCTGATCGGGCTGGCGCTCTTCATGACGATTCTGGTGATGGCCCCGACCTGGCAGCGCGTCCGTGACGAAGCGATCAACCCGTATCTCAACGACGAGAAAACGCAGTTGGAGGCCATCTCGATCACCGGGCAGCACCTGCGCGAGTACATGTTCCGACAGGTCGAGAGCTCGGGCAACGAACAGGACGTCTACATGATGTACGAGTACGCCGAGCAGCGCTCGGTGCCCGACGACGAGGTTCTTCAGCAGGCCGACGTGTCGATGACGGCGTTGGTTCCGGCGTTCTTGCTCAGCGAGCTGAAGACGGCGTTCGAGCTCGGCTTTCGCATTTATCTTCCGTTCCTGGTGATCGACATGGTGATCGCCACCGTGCTCGTGTCGATGGGCATGATGATGTTGCCGCCGGTGTTGATCTCATTGCCGTTCAAGTTGCTGTTATTCGTATTGGCGGACGGGTGGCATCTGATCGGGGGCTCGCTGATGGCGAGTGTGCAATAGAGGTAACGAACCATGATGGATCTGGCTGCTGCTCTGGATATCGGTCGCGAGGCGTTGCTGACCACGCTGGTAATCGCCGGTCCGATCCTGGGCATCGGGATTCTGGTCGGCCTGGTGATCGCGCTCCTGCAAACGCTGACGCAGATCCAGGATCAGACCTTCAGCATCGTACCGAAGATCGTGGCGATGTTCGGGGCGGCGATCTTCTTCGTGCCGTGGCTGGCGAATCGGCTGGTCGCATACGCCCAGGAGATGTTCGCGGGCGGATTTGGAGGAACGTAGCAAGGTAACACAGTAACAAGGTAACAAAGTAACAAGGTAACAAGGTAACAAGGACACAAACTAACAAGGTAATAAGAACACAAACTAACAAGGTAACGCTGTGACAATACGGTAGCGTGACACGCGCGCGACAGCCGGGTTTCTGTTACCTTCTTACTTTGTCACCTTGTTACCGGCTTGGTGTTGCATGCCGTTCGAGCTGCTCGCGCCGTACTTGAAGCTGCCGGTCTTTCTCCTAGTCGTTTCGCGACTGGGCGGGCTGATTATGTTTCAGCCGATCCTCGGCGGCTACGCGATCCCGCCCAACATCCGCGTGCTGCTGG